>DATMYW010000039.1:0-32189 GCA_035560715.1 Candidatus Fimivivens sp.
GGGTTAGGCACCGCCTCACGGTTTTCCTGGCTCGGAAAACCGTTCCGGCGTCCGATTCCTGACGCAAGCGAAATCGTTCGCTTGCTCCTCGCGCGATAAAACCCCCTTTCGGGGGTTTTCTCTGTGCGCTCGGCAGGAATCGGACCTGCGACCTTTTGGACCGCAACCAAACGCTCTATCCACTGAGCTACGAGCGCGCACGAACCGACCTCCCGGGCCGTCCCGGGGACCAATCAAATATGCAGTATCCTTTCGAAGATGTCAATCAGGTTCGGCTCATACTCCTCCTCCGGGACATACCGGCTCAAGACGCGGCGCATGACTTCGGCGTCATTTCCTTCGAGGGGGATATGCAGTCTGGGGGTGATGGCACCGGCGATATCGAGGATGATGTGCTTGGGGAACTGCGGATGCCCTTCGATGATCCAGAAGGAAGTGATTGACGGGTATTCGTAGAACGAGCGTCCGACGAAGATGCCCTTTTCGGTGACCATGTATTCCGTCGGTTCGGCGGGTCGGCTGAAGAGCATGTAGCTGGTCATGCCGATCAGGATAAATTGGATTGCCATGATCGGGCTGTCAGTCGCGATCGAGTAGGCGATGATGACGATGAGGACGGAGACGATGCCCGCTATGAACTTTTTCGATTCGAGGAGCGGCGAATCCTGCCCCTCGGACTCCCAGTGGGCGAGGATCTTTCCGGTCCGGTACGGATGAAGTACCGCGCGCTTCTCGTCCGGAGACGTGCGCGCCGGGTCTTCGATAGGCCCAACGTCTTCCAGGAACGGATGTTGGGCTTCTTCCGCGTCATGACCGGTCGATCTCAAGTCGAAGCTCATAAGCGTCTGAAAAAAGTACCGATAGTATACCACGTCTCCCGGTCGGCTTCACAGGCATGGTTGTTTCTGCTAGCCTGACTGGGAGAATCTTGTCCGAACGGAGGAGTGGCCGAGTGGTTGTTGTTTGAAACGAATCTTTTTGGAGCGGAGGAGTGGCCGAGTGGTTGAAGGCAACAGTCTTGAAAACTGTCGTACCGGAAACGGTATCGTGAGTTCGTCCGGCATCCCAGCATACGCGGGACAAGTGCGCCGGACGCCCCGCGTATGCGGGGCGAATCCTGGTATAATTGATAGTGCGAAACATTGGAAGCGTGGCCGAGTGGTTGAAGGCAACAGTCTTGAAAACTGTCATACCTGCAAGGGTATCGTGAGTTCGAATCTCACCGCTTCCGCGAATATTTACGCATGGCGCTTGAAGCGACACATCTTCGGTTTGCGCTCGATGTCCGGGACGATTATCATGTCGCGGACCTTTCGCGGTACCTATCGGGGACGATCTATCCGGACAGTCGGTATGTGAGCGGTGTCGAGCGGAACCTGACGCACCCGGAGATCATTTCCGATATCCCATTGCCGACTGATGACGATTTCCGCAAGGGCTGGGAGGTCCATCTGATTTATGACCTCCTCCAGGGGGAGGTGTTTGAGCGAATGACCGGAGTGAGGCACGTCGCGCAAGGGGATGAAGAATGGAGGCAGCGATCGGCGTTTAAGATCGTCCAGAACGAGATCGATGTCGACTTTCTTAATGTGACGGAAGTTGTATCGAAACTGGACGTCATCCCGACCCCGTTCAATGAACCCGTTGATACGGTTCGGCGATATTTTGAGTGCGTCGTCGGTTTCATGCGGGAAGGAACGGGAGAAGTGACAATCATCGAGGATATACCGGTCTTCAAGGCTTCCGGGGTTTCCGAAAAGCACCACGGTCTCTTGGACGATGTACGTGGTCGGTGCGAGCGTTTCCGGAACGATCCGATAATGATGGAAAAAATTTCCGGGATATACGACGAGACGATGCGAATGTATCGTGAACGATATCGATAACCCTATGGAACCCCTAAAAGATACCACCCTTCTGTTTCTGATCCGGCGCGATGACGCCGGGGCGGTTTCGGAAATCTGCCTTGCGATGAAGAAGCGCGGGTTCGGGACCGGGAAGTGGAACGGGGTCGGAGGGAAACTCGAATCGGGAGAGTCGATCGAGGAGGCCGCCCGGCGAGAGACGGAAGAAGAAATCGGCGTGCAAGCAGGGAAACTTCGTCAGATGGCACAGCTCGAGTTCCGGTACGCGCCGAGGCCTGACTGGGATCAGCTCGTGCACGTGTTCCTCGCGGAAACGTGGGACGGGGAACCGACCGAGAGCGACGAGATGAAACCGGGATGGTTTCCGGTCGCGGACATCCCGTTTGCGTCCATGTGGCCCGACGATTCGATCTGGCTCCCGGAGGTACTGTCCGGAAACCGCGTTCGAGGCCGGTTCCGTTTCGGTGAGGGGGAGACGATCTTGGAACACGAACTGCATCGGATCGCGGATTTCTCGTGACCGTCCGATACGTGTCCGCTCGGCCTTTACTTGTGCACCCGATTCATAGTAGGGTGGTTTTGTCGATTTTCCCGTATTTTACAAATTTTCATTCGAAAGAACCAAAAGGCGATACATCATGTCAAAACCGTTAGTCTGTTGTTTTGATTGCAGTGACGTCCTCATCCATCTCGGGAGGGCGAAGGCTGAGCATGCGAAGAACATGTTCGGCGTGGATTGCTGCCCCCAGCATTTCAAGCGGAAGTTTATTGTCGGCAAACACGGGTTGCTGACCGAGGAACAGTATGACGAAATCCAGCGGGTCGTCTATGATCCGGAGCACATGCTGTCACTCAACGCCGTCCCCGGAGCCGTGGAATGCATCGAAGACATCGCCAGGGCAGGGCATCGTGTCTGCATCGTCACATCCCGAACGGGAGAGAAGCTCGAGGTCATCAAGAAATGGTGGCGGAGAAAGAGTCCGCTTGAAATCGAGTTCTTCGGAACTGGACAAGGGCAGAGTAAGGGGCCTACGCTCAAGAGACTCAAGGCTGATACGTTCGTCGACAATGACCGGAAAAAGCTTCGATTGATCGCGGAAGAGGGGATTCGGACGAAACTGTTCCTCCTGTCCTGGTGCAGTAATACGCACCATCATCTTCCGAAGCCTCTTCGCAGGCTGGGCTCATTCACCCAATTTCGGGAAGAACTCGCCCTGATGGGTAATTTCTGAATCCGCGGTTCGTCACCGCATCACCCGTTCGGAATCTTCGGATTTCCTGAGCGGGTTTTTTTCGGTCGAGTCGAACGGAATGCCTATGTGGATGCGACATTTGACAGCGTTTTGAACCGCTGCTACAGTGGCATGGCGTGTCAGGAAGGTTTTCACCTTTTGCGGACGTCCCGGACTTCGGGTTCGGGTTTTTTGTTTCTTCACATCTACATCAACGCTTAAACGGAGACACTCCAATGAGCAACAATGAATCACGTAAGGCGGGCATCGAAGTTCAGAAACCGGGAATTCTCTCGGCTATCAAGATTGACTGGACCTCGTCGGCTATCCAGTACAGGAAGTACGGTAAGCACTGCGCTTTCGTCAAGAAGGCTGGCGGGCTGGTCGCGATTTGCGGCACTCGTCACTTCGCGGACGGCACGTTCGTGCAGGTTCCTGAGGCCGACTTCAAAAAGATGATCATCGGTGAAGGCATTTCTGCCAAGAGAAGTCACGGTTCCAGGTCGCATGGCCAGTCCCATGGTCGCCGGTCAAGAAACAGCCGATAATATCAATCGGCACGCAGTACGACACCCTATCCGGTATCTATCGGATAGGGAGTTTTTTATCTCGCGACGACGATGCCGAAGACCTTTTTCACGCCGAATTTTTTCAATACTTTCGCGCACTCCCTGACTGTGGCCTCGTGAGGAGTCGGTATCCGCGGAGGACCGTATTTGACAGGAGGGAGCGGCTCGGGCATAGTGTCCCTGCGTTTCAGTGAGGAATGACGGGGAACGCGTGTCCGCGACGTATCGGACACTCGGTCATTTAACAACAGCATCGATCAACCTACTATCACAAGGGAGTATCATGACGACTTTTCAGAAAGTATTGAAGCAGCCGGAGCCACGATATCGTCAAAAGGGACATATAACGGCTACTGGAAATAACAGAAACCGACTCCCACTTCAATCGAAGGTGAATGGGGTGTCGCCCAATGTCTCGCGGAGCCGTGCCGGAAACGGAGATGACGTCGTATTTTCGGTAAGCAGGCGGGGAGAGGAGTCCACATGCGTCATGACGGCCGACGCCTACCAGGAAATCCTTCTCAAAGACGTCGCGTTTCTCGTCTTGACGGGAGTGCTCTCTTTCGGGAATTCGCTTGAGCTGGCGGATCCCGACGGCATCAGGCGCGGTCGGTTCCAGAAGCTCGATTGGACTTTCCTGAAAACCGATTTCATCACGCGTGAAGTTCACGATTCGACCGTGATCATCTACCATAACGGCAATCGGAGCGACGCGATCAAACTTCCGGTTGCGAGTTACGTCCTGATACTTTGGAAGGATGCGGAACCGCAAATCAGGACCGAGGCGCGACTTCGCGCATTGATGTCGACAGAAAGGAGATAGTCAGTATTTTCCCTACCGTTCCGAATACGGTAGGGATTTTTTTATCACGGCCCCGCCGCCCGATGACTATCTCGCCACGACGATGCCGAAGACCTTTTTCGCGCCGGATTTTTTCAATACTTTCGCGCACTCCTCGAGCGTGGCGCCGGTGGTGGCGACGTCGTCGACGAGCCAGAGAGTCTTGCCCTTAAACTCCTTATTGATCGCGGGACTGTTTTTCTGGAGCGAGAAGGCGCCGTGCAGGTTCCGTTTGCGTTCCTTCGCGCCGCGGCTCTTGGCTTGCGGGAGCGTGAAGCGGTGCCGCACGAGCAGGTCCTCGCGTACTGGGACTGGCAGCTCTGGCATGAACGATTCCGAGAACGACCTCGCGATGAGTGTCGACTGGTTGAAACCGCGGTACCGCAGCCGCCACGGATGGAGCGGGACAGGAAGCAGGAGATCGGGGAGCGGCAGATCGGTTTTCGCGGCCGCTTCGGCGAGGAGTCGCCCGAGCGGGAGGGCGAGCTCCGGGACGTATTCGTACTTGAGAACGTGTATCGCGTCCGCGACCGTGAATGCCTCGCGAAACGCGACGGCCGCGAAAACGCCGTCGAGCGAATGTCGCGACGCGCAACTGAGACAGGTCAGCCCGTCGGGCACGATGACCGAACCGCAGAACGGGCAGCGATGTTCATGTTTGCGTGGCGCGGCCCGCAGGCACGCGTCGCAGAGATACGAATGACCCGACCCGCAGCCGACGCAGGCGCGCGGGAACAATAAATCGGCGAGGAATTCCTTCGCTTTGAGAAGCAACGGATGCGTCGTATGGGGGGATTCCATTCCTTTGTATCCCGTCAGCCTTCGTGGTCCGATGGGATCACTTCTTGGCCGATACTTTTTTCTTTTCCTCAACGCAGGCAATCGTGTCGCCGGAAAGCGTAAGCGTGAACCGGCGTTTCGGGCCGCTGCCCGACAGGAGCGCGGACGCGACCGGTTTCTCGACGAGTTCCTCCACGTTGCGCCGGACGAGGCGGGCGCCGTGCTCCGGAGCGAGACTTCTCTTCACCAGGAAATCGGTGACGGACGCGGGGACGGAAAGTGTGACACCTTTTTTCGTAAGGCGTTTCCGGAGGGCGGTGAGCTCGAGACGGACGATTTTCGTGAGTGCGCTCTGGTCGAGCGCGTCGAAGACGACGGTACGGTCGATACGGGCGAGGAGTTCGGGTCGGAACGTCTTCTTGAGTTCTTCGAGCGCGGCGGTTTTGGCCGATTCGCGATGCGAACGCGCGTCGGTCGGGGCGTCCTTTCCGAAGCCGATGCGGCCGTCGCGGAAGAACGTGCTTGTGCCCACGTTGGATGTGATGACGATGAGCGCGTCGCGGAAACTGACCTGGCGACCTTCCGCATCGGTGAGCGTCCCTTCGTCGAGTATTTGCAGCAGGATGTGAGCGACGTCGGGGTGTGCCTTCTCTATCTCGTCGAAGAGAACGACCGCATGCGGCATGCGGCGGATGCGTTCGGTGAGTTTTCCTCCCTCGCCGTAACCGACATATCCCGCCGGTGCGCCGATCATCTGCGCGACGCTGTGCCGCTCCATGAACTCGCTCATGTCGAGACGGATGAGCCGGTCCCGCCCACCGAAGAATTCCTCGGCGACGGTCTTCGCGACGAGCGTCTTGCCGACGCCGGTCGGGCCGAGGAAGAGGAGCGAACCGAGCGGCCGGACGGGATCGCGGATCTCCGAGAGCGAGCGGAGGAGCGAGGATTCGACCGCACTGAGCGCGTCCTCCTGGAGGGCGATACGGCTGCGGAGGACGCGGCCGAGACGCTCGAGCCTTTGCTCCGGACGGTCGCGTTCGAGCGTCGAGAACGGGATGCCGGTCATCGAGGAGACGGTCTCGAGGAGGTCGTGTGCCGAAAGCGACGGACGCTCCGAACCGTGCCGCTCCTTGGCGGCGAGACCCGAAAGTTTCGCGATCTCACGGTTGAGACGCCGCTCTTCGTCGAGCAGATCGGCGGCATCGTCGAACCGGCCTTCGGCCATGAGCGCCTCCTTGCCGGTGAGGATATCCTTGCGGGCGCTCTCGAGCGTCGCCATCGCCCGTGCCGACGGCGTCCCGTTCACGCGGTTCTTCGCCAGAGACGAAGCCTCATCGAGGATATCGATCGCCTTGTCGGGGAGGAACCGTTCGTGAAGGTATCGGACGGACAGATCGACCGCGAGGTCGAGAAGCGGCGAGTCGATCTTGATTCCGTGGAACGATTCGTAGGCCGGACGGATACCGCGGAGAAGTTTTCTCGTCTCGTCCTTCGAAGGTTCGCGTACGGATACCGGCTGGAAGCGGCGTCCGAGTGCGGGATCCTTTTCGATGTGCTTGCGATATTCCGCCGGGGTGGTCGCGCCGATGACACGGATCTCCCCGCGGGCGAGCGCGGGCTTGAGGATATTCGCGGCGTCGAGTCCGCCCTGTGCGTTGCCGGCGCCGACGATGGTGTGGAGCTCGTCGATGAAGAGGATGATGTCCGGACGTTCTTTCGCCTCGCGCACGATCTCCTTGAGGCGCGCTTCGAACTCACCGCGGAAACTGGTTCCGGCGACGACGAGCGCGAGGTCGAGCGCGAGGATCCGCTTGTCCGAGAGTCCGGCGCCCGCCCCTCCGTCCGCGATCCGTCTGGCGATTGCCGAGACGATCGCGGTCTTGCCGACGCCCGGTTCACCGAGGAGGACGGGGTTGTTCTTCTGGCGGCGGCCAAGGATGCTCGCGATCCGGGAGATTTCAGGTTCGCGGCCGAAGAATGCTCCACCCTCGTCCGCGGTATCGCGTCCGAGATCGACGGTGAACTGTGAGAGCGAAGGCGGAAGACCACCCTGGACCGTGCTTCTCTTCGCGATCGAGAGTTCCGGAAGGTCGAGCAGTTTTCCGAAATCCGGTACGTGATCGAGTCCGAGATGTGATTCGAGGTCCGAGAGCGTGTCTCCGGGATCGATGCCGGCGCCGGAAAGGATCCTGACGATCTCGTCGTCCGGTCTGGATAGGATCGCGTGCACGACGTGTTCCGTGCCGACATAGGGCGAGCCGAACCGGTTGGCCGAAGCGAACGCGCCGGTGAGCACATCCTTGGTCCCTTCCGAGAAGGGGAGGATCGTCGATGGGCGTTTTCCGGCACGTTTCCTTCGCGTGCCGATGCCGACGGCTTCTTTGCGGACGGACGGGAGCTTTATACCGGCGTTTACGAGGAAAAGATTGCCGAGACTGCCCTCTTCGGACAGGATGGCGGAAAGCAGATGGATTGGCCGGATGACCGTGGATTCGGATTCGGATGCGGCGGCGCCGGCCCCGTCGAGAGCTCTTCGCGCACGAATGGAGAATTTTTCCGGAAGGTGTCCGATGGATTCGTTCTTCATAGGTTCATCATATCATGTACTGACGTTGCCTTCCCGGTTCCCATGGCCATTCATTGTAAGTTCAGGATGAGCCGATGTCAATCATGTGCCGTTCGGATTTTCCACACGGAGATGTCCTTTCTCCCGTTATGGAAATATGGTACACTGAAACCGATAGGGAAGAAACGGAATGCTATTCCGTATTTTTCCCGGTTGAAACACGAAAACGTATGGGAATCTTTTCTAAGGGGAGATATCTTGGGGTCGATTTCGGAACCGAGTCCATCAAGGCGGTGGAGCTCGAGTATCGTGGCGACCGTCCAATCCTCGTGAATTACGGTGAAGCGACACTGTTTTCGCCGCATCAGGCGAACCGGCCAGCCGTACGGTCCTTTCAAGAGGACATGGCCGTCAAATTCAGGATACTGCTTGAGCGGATGAAGCCGGAAACGAAGGATGTCTGCATCTCCATGCCATCGTTCCTCGGGCTGATTTCGCTTATCGAATTTCCGGAAATGACCGACGCGGAACTCGCGGAAGCGGTCCGTTTCGAGGCGCGGAAGTATATCCCGAGTCCTCTTGAGGACGTTTCACTGTCCTGGGAATCGCTCGGTACCAAGGATTCCGTCCCGACCACCGGGGGCGAGGAAGCGAAAAACCGTAAACTCGAGGTGCTCCTGGTTGCCGCTCTCAACAAGGATGTCTGGCAGTACGAAGGATATGTGAAGGCGGTCGGATATGAGATGAAACTGCTCGAGTTGGAGACGTTCTCTATCGCCCGTTCGGTCGTGGGGAACGATCCGGGGACATTCCTCGTGGTCGATATCGGCGCGCGCGCAGCGAATATCATCCTCGTCGAGAACGGCTACGTGAAAAAGAGCCGGAGTATCGATGCCGGTGGACGCGATATCACGCGTTCCCTTGCCGAGAGCCTCAACATATCGCCGGATCGCGCGGATACGCTCAAGAAGAGCGGGAAGGACTTCCTGAACGCGAAGGATGTCGCCGTCATCTTTCCCGCCATCGAGACTATCGCGAGCGAGGCGGGCCGCATGATCGATTCCTGGACGGCAAAGAATCCGGAGAGAAAGATCGACGGAATCGTCCTCTCGGGAGGAACGGGACGTCTCGCCGGTCTCACGCAGTATCTGTCGAAAAAGTTCGGCGTTCCGGCGACATTGTCCGATCCGTGGAGATCGATCTCCTGTCCGGAGAATCTCCGCCCGAAGATAGACTCGATCGGCGCCTCGTTTTCGGCGGCTATCGGACTAGCGCTCTACGGGGTCGCCGGCGCGGAAAAAAAGCAGAAGCAATAGATTTTCATTTTGCAGAATCCGGTGTTCGGAATATAATTCCGAACAGGAGAAACGACGGTAAACAGAAAAAGAAAACCATATGCCCGGAATGAACCTGTCACAGACGTCGCAACAACCGAAGAAGCGGCTGGAATTCGGACAGCATATCGGTTCCGGGATGTTGTTCCTGGTATCGGTCGTCGCGGTAGCCGGAGCGATTTGGGGCGGTCTTTCGTATTATGATCACGCTCTTGCCGGAAGGGTCGGCGAAACGGAAACACGGATCGTCATGGAGCGGCAGGATATGCCTCAGGATAAGATCGACTCGATTGCCGATTTTCAGTTCCGTATCGACAACATCGCCGCCGGACGGAAACAAACGCTCGATCCGTCGGAACTGCTCGGTTCGCTTGAAGGGGCGATCCTTCCCGGGATAAGGCTGACGAAGTATGCCTGTGATGCCGGAAAGCATTCCATCGAGATCGAAGCGGGTGCGGATTCGTTTCGTACGGTCGTACAGCAGATGACCGCCTTTAAACGTATGTCGAACGTGCGTGAGCTTTCCGCCCCGGTCATCAGACGGAATAAGGAAGGTCTGATTGACTTTTCCCTGTCGATGGAACTTGCCGGCTCCCCAGAGCTGCCGTAAACACAAACCGTATGTCACTCAAAAAACTCTCCTTCCCGATCTTCGTCATCGTCATCGTCTTCATCGG
This sequence comes from Candidatus Fimivivens sp., assembly GCA_035560715.1. GTDB lineage: Bacteria > Patescibacteriota > Minisyncoccia > Moranbacterales > UBA1568 > JAAXTX01. The sequence goes on from DATMYW010000039.1 coordinate 9,865, forward strand.
TGCGTTTTCCGTGAAACCGACCGTGGACTCGGTACTCGAGAACCGCAAGAATCTCAAGGCGCGAGCCGATGAATTGGCCGCGGTCGAAGCGACCAGACGGAACCTGGACATGCTTTCCGCTTCGCGCGATTCCCTCCTTACCTCCGATGAGGGGACGACGGTATACGGGTATCTTCCCGTATCCTTCGATCAGGAGCGGATCGTCGACGTCTTCAATTTCTATGCCATGCAGTCGGGCGCGGTCATAAACGATATCGCGTTCATGCACAAAGCCACGCCCGCGTCCGTTTCCCCTGCCGTTTCTGTCGACGGGAACGTCGATGATGCGGCTCTCCCGCCGGTCCCGCCGGTCCCGGGATCGTTCACGATGCACGCCAGCATACAGGGATCGTACGAGAGTCTCCGTTCCTTTTTCAAGTCGGTCTCGCATCCGGGGCGTTCCTATGCGCTGACCTCGTTCTCGATTGAGAAGAAGGGCGTTGCGACGGATGCGAACGGTCAGGCAGTCGCGGATACGGGGATGCTGTCCGGGACGTTTTCCGCCGATTTCTTCTATCTCCCGGAAAAGAGTTATCCAAGAGGCTACCTGCTGCCGGTTTTCGGAACTGGAGCGTTCGACCTCGCGTCGGTCAGGGAGCTCATCGCTGAAGAGAAAGCCGTACCTGAACTTCCCGTCCCCGGGGATGCGGGTCGGGGGAATCCGTTTTCTTTCCAGTAGAAAAAAACGGTATGAGCGATTCCTTTCCCGAACAGGAGGCCGTCTCTTCCGCCCCGGTTCCCGCCGGTGCGATTTCGGTGACTCCGTCGGCGGAGGATACGGAATTGTCCTCGATGAAAAAAAAGGCCGATGCACTCGGCATGCCGTTTCTCGGCGAGGCACCGAATAAGGTGGATCGATCGGTGCTTGCCCATATTCCGGAAGATACCGCACAGAAGTACCGGATGGTCACGTATGATCGTGACGGTGAGACGCTTCGGGTGGCCATGACCGACCCGGAAGATTACGAGGCGCTCAATCTCCTCCGCTTTCTCGCGGAAAAGGAGCAGAAGACGATAGAGATCTCGCTGGCGCCGAAAGACGTCATCGATGACATCCTGAAACAATATTCCGGAACGGACCGGGCGCTCAAGGAGGCCATCCTTTCGCTGAAGAAAGACGATGCGGACACCGGGGTCTCGATATCGGACGGATTCGGCACCGAGGAGAAGCAGTCCAAGAATGACAAGGAAGTCCTGCAGGACGCGCCGATAGCGCGACTGGTGGAATCGATCGTGAAGCACGCTATCGAGGGACGGGCGAGTGATATACACATCGAACCGACCGAGGAGAGTTATCGGGTCCGGTTTCGTGTCGACGGACTCCTTCACTCCTCTCTCGTGTTTCCTCTTCAGATCGGCCGAGCCGTCGTCGCGCGCATCAAGATTCTCTCGAACCTGAAGATAGACGAGAAACGGAAGCCGCAGGACGGTCGGTTCCGTGCCGAGCACGAAGGGGAGGAAGTCGACCTCCGCGTCTCGACGTTTCCGGTCGTGAACGGAGAGAAAGTCGTGATGCGTATCCTCGACAAGAAGAAGAACGTGGTCGATTTCAAGGAAATGGGCCTGTGGGGCCGTAACGGGAGTCTGTTGCAGAAAAAGATCGCGGAACCGTTCGGAATCATCCTTATGACGGGGCCGACGGGCTCCGGAAAGTCGACGACGCTCTATTCGCTGCTGCAGATCCTCAATCATGACGAGCGAAATATAGTGACACTCGAGGATCCGGTCGAGTTTTCCATCGACGGGATCAATCAGAGTCAGGTGAAACCGGAGATCGGGTATACGTTCGCGAACGGACTCCGCTCGATCCTCCGTCAGGATCCGAACGTGATCATGGTCGGTGAGATCCGCGACAGTGAGACCGCCGAACTCGCGATCCATTCCGCGCTCACCGGACATCTCGTGCTCTCGACACTTCATACGAACACCGCGATCGGCTCCATTCCGCGGTTCGTCGACATGGGCGTGGAGCCGTTTCTTATAGCGTCCGCGGTACAGGTGGTCGCCGCACAGCGACTCGTGCGACGCATATGTCCCGTCTGCCGCGAAGAGATGCCTATCACCGCGGAGCTCTCGAAGCGAATCGCGAAAACGATCGAGTCCGCCGACCCGACGGAGCTGAGGGAATACGGCTTCGACCTGAAAAACGGAGTTCATTTGTTCCGTGGGAAGGGGTGTGAGGCGTGTGGGAACAGCGGATATAACGGTCGGATGGCCATTTACGAGGCGTTCGAGGTGACCGAGGAGGTAAAGCGGATTATTATCGATGATCGTGCGAACGAGGCGAAACTCCGGGCGGAAGGCATACGTCAGAAGATGCTGACGATGCGTCAGGACGGTATCCTGAAGGCGCTCCAGGGTATCACGTCACTGACGGAGGTCGAGCGTGTGACGGAGGGCGATATGCTCGTTGATGAGGAATAAAGGATGATGAATCGGATATGGAGCGTTCAAGATTTGCGGGAAAAAGAATCCTGCTCATGGAGGATGATTTTTTCGTTCGGGACATATATCAGCGGAAACTGAAGCAGAACGGGTTCGAAGTCGACTCCGTCGATAACGGTTTCGATGGTATGGAGCGGCTCCGGGAGGAAGATGTTCCGGATCTCATCATGCTTGATGTATTCATGCCGTACATGGACGGACGCGACGTACTCCGGGAACTCTATTCCGAGCCGAAATGGGCGGGCATACCGGTCATACTGCTGACGAACTTCTCCGCGCGCGAGGGAGTTCGCGACGGGTTTGATCTCGGCGCGGAGGAATATCTCATAAAGTCGCACTTTACGCCGTCCGAGGTAATAAGAAAAGTCGAATCCGTATTGGAGAAGGCGGAGAAAAATGGTATGCTTGGGAAAACGGTCGGTCGGAAATCCCAGTCCGTCGACGGGAAAATCATGTGAACGACACTATGTCAGAAGGAGCCGAGATACTGCACGCCGAACAGCGGGTCAAGAATCTGCTTTTGCTTGTGGGCCAACAGGGAGCATCCGACCTTCATCTGGTCGTCGGAAGGTACCCGACGCTCCGTATCAACGGAAAGCTGCATCCGATCACGCAGGAGAAGGTGTTGACGCCGGCGGATACGAAGGCGTTGTCGGACGTCCTGTTGACCGATGAAGGACGCGAGGAACTGCTTTCTTCCGGACAGACCGACTTCTCGTACAACTTCGAGAATCGGATGCGGTTCCGGACGAATGTCTTCTTCCAAAAGGGATTCGTGAGCGTGACGATGCGGTTCGTGATGGATCATGTCCGCAACCTTGAGGAACTCAATATCCCGACGTCGATCTATAATTTCGCGAATTATTCGCAGGGACTCGTGCTTATAACGGGTCCTGTCGGACATGGAAAATCGACGACGCTGGCCGCCATAATCGAGTACATCAACCACAACCAGGAAAAGCATATCGTCACCATCGAGGACCCGATCGAGTTCGTATATGCGCAGGATCGTTGCATCATAAACCAGCGCGAGGTCGGACGTGACGCGAAGACGTTCCCCCTGGCGCTCCGCGCGGTGTTCAGAGAGGACGCGAACGTCGTGCTTCTGGCAGAACTCCGCGATCTCGAGACTATCGCGACAGCCATGACTGCCGCCGAGACCGGACACCTTATCTTCGCCACGGTGCACACGAACGACGCCGCGCAGACCATAGACCGAATCATCGACGTCTTTCCGGCACACCAGCAGAACCAGATCCGTTCCCAGCTCGCGAGCGTCCTGCTTGGTGTCATGTCGCAGCGGCTCCTGCCGCGGATGGACGGCGCGGGGCGGATTCCGGCCATCGAGATCATGCTCAAGAATCACGCGGTGGAGAATCTGATCCGCGAGAACAAGACGCATCAGCTTGACAGTGTCATCGAGACGAGCCTCAAGGAGGGGATGGTGTCGCTCGATCGGTCGCTTGCCGATTTGGTCCGACGCGGACTCATTTCCGTGAATGACGCGGTGACATATTCGAAGAACCGACAGTATCTCGAGATGCTCATCGCGAAGTCGGAGTAGCGATACGGGCGCGGTCTAACAGGAACACGAATTGGAACACACTATGAAGTTCGCATTCAAGGCGAAGAACGTCGAAGGGATCCTCAAGGAGGGGTTTGTCGAGGCGGAAAGTCGGGATGCCGCGAGTCTGCTTTTGCAGAAGAACGGTCTGTTACCGGTCTCGATTCGCGATGACAGCGGTCAGGCGGCCGTGCTCAAGGATCTCGCCCGGATCTGGGACGGTGTGAGCCGGAAGGAACAGGTCGCTTTTTTCCGCCAGCTCGGCGTGTTGATCGAGGCAAAGGTCCCGGTGACTTCGTCGCTGCTCGCGATCGCGGAGGAGACCGACAATTCGTATTTCCGAATCGTCCTCAAGGAGACGAAGGACGATGTCGACGACGGTATGTCCCTATCCGAATCGTTCGCGAAGCATCCGACCGTTTTTTCTCCGCTCGTGGTGAATCTCATTCATGCGGGAGAGGTGTCCGGAGGGCTCCAGCATTCGGTGACCTTCATCGCGGATACCCTCGAGAAGGACTATCTCCTCGTCTCGAAAATCAAGGGCGCCCTGTATTATCCGGCATTCGTTCTCGGCGTCGCCGGCATCATCGGTTTCCTGGTGGTTACGTTCATCATCCCGAAGATCACGGTCGTGCTCAGGGATTTCAGCACGAAACTACCCTGGTACACGGAAGTGATCATGGCGGTGAGCGATTTTCTCGCGGCGTATTGGTGGGTCGTCATCGTGCTTGTCGGGGCGCTGGTCGGTTCCTTCGTCTACTACATACGGACACCCGACGGCCGTCGTACCTGGGACGAGCAACTGTTCTCCATCCCGATTTTCGGAAAGATCGCGCAGTACGTCTTTATCGCACGGCTCGCGGAGAACCTCGGTATCCTGCTTAACGGCGGCATTCCGGTTATCCGCGCACTGTCGATCGTCGGCGGTATCGTCGGGAACCAGAGGTTTCAGGATATCATCACCGACGCGGCGGAAGAGGTCCGTAAGGGCGGCAGTATGAGTACCGCATTTTTCCGTGCCAAGGAAATCCCGCATCTCGTCGCACAGATGCTCAAGATCGGCGAGGAGAGCGGAACCGTATCCGCCGTGCTCCGAAATATCGCCTCGTTCTATTCCCAAGAGGTCGATAACATGACCCGCGACATGACGACCCTGTTGGAGCCTATCCTTATCGTCATCCTCGGTATCGGCGTCGCGATCCTGGTTGTGGGAATACTGCTTCCGATATATAATGTGGTTGGGAATTATGCGTGATCTTTCGGTCATGGAATTCTGAGAAAAAAACTATGAATGCAGGGAAAGGGGGTGACCATACATGAAGAAAATGAAAAAGGGTTTCACCCTCATCGAACTCCTCATCGTCATCGCGATCATCGGCATCCTCGCGTCGATCGTCCTCGTGAGCCTCTCGAGTGCTCGTGAGAAGGCGAAGATCGCTTCGTTCAAGGCACAGGTGCATTCGATCCAGTCGTCGGCCATCATGGCATGCGACAGCGCGGCACTGGCGAATACGAACTTTGCCGGACCGACGACGGGGACCAGTTACGTCACCACGCCGGCCGCGGCCCCGACCAACAGCTGCGGCGCGACCGGAGCCGGTACGTTCAGCGCGAACGTCACCTCGACGGGACTCGCGAACGCTTGTACCGCGACGGTTTCGGATACGGGCGTCGTATTCAACAACTGTTAGGGGTCCGTTTTGGAAAAAAGAGACGGGGGCATCCGTTCCCCGTTTTCTTTTTTTCCGCGAACGTGCTATCATAATGGTGCTTTGCGGAAGCGCAATGGGGTCGCAATATCTAACGCATTGATATGAATAACGATTGCAGGTTCGGCTTCGGAGGAGGCTCGAAGGGTCTGCGGACTGCCGGTGAGGCGCGTTCCGGTTTCACCCTCATCGAACTCCTCATCGTCATCGCGATCATCGGCATCCTCGCGTCGATCGTCCTCGTGAGCCTTTCGAGTGCTCGTGAGAAGGCGAAGGTCGCTTCGTTCAAGGCGCAGACTCACTCGATCCAGTCATCGGCCATCATGGCATGCGACAGCGCCGCGCTGACGAACAACAACTTTGCCGGACCGACGACGGGGACCAGTTACGTCACTACGCCGGCCGCGGCCCCGACCAATAACTGCGGGGCGACCGGAGCCGGTACGTTCAGCGCGAACGTCACCTCGACGGGACTCGTGACTCCGTGTATCGCCAATATCCGGGATACGGGCGTAATCTTCACGAATTGTTGAGCCTGGCACGGTTGAAGGTATGGACAAAAAAAACGGGTCACCCCGTTTTTTTTGTTTTTTCTCGGAGACGGTCGGTGCCGGAACCGGCGTCGGGATCGCTTCGCATGGTAGGATCGCTCTCAGATGCCCGGACAAGCTGCCGTCCGCCTGCTCGCTTCGGTTTCAGCGGTCCGCTCTTCGATCGAGGGAATCCGCCGTGCCGTCACGAGAAAGTTGAACGCGAAGAGGTTCGGATAGATTCTCGCGAGTGTCGTCGAGATCCGATCGACGACCCGAAGAGGGAGGGAATTCCCGATTCCGTCTGCGATCGGCGGCCCAAATCCTCTGATTCCGGTGACCTGAAACCCCGAATGTTCCAATAATCTCCGAAACGACGAGACGGTGAAGAGGCGATGATGCGTCCGATCGAGTATTCCCTTTTTCCCGTAGTTGAACCATCCGAAGAGATGCGTGAGGCGCATGACGACGTAGCCGATATTCGCGGTCGAGGCGTACAATGTGCCGTCTTTATTCAAGATGCGATGGAGGCGTTCGGCCGCATCCTCCGGTGAGGAGAGGTGTTCGATGATGTCGAGCGCGATGACCGTGTCGAACGCGCTCTTGCCGAAGGTCTCATCGAATGCCTCATTGAGATCCATCCGGAAGAACCGGATATCGGGGACATCGCCGGGATCGCTTCGGTCCGTGGCAGTGACGGACGGACCCAGCCCGGCGATGTTTTTCGCAAGCCCGCAATCGTTGGCGCCGAAATCGAGGACCGTCGAGTCTCGTTTCCATGGGAGGCTGAGGATATGCGTGTGAAGTGATGTTTCGGCTTTCTTCAGCCGGTAGGTGCGTGTGTCGTTTTCCGGAAACTCGAAATTCGGTTGGAAAAAAAGTCCGGATCGGTGGAGGCGCGCCTTGGTGACCGACTTGAGGCAGTTCCACGCGTACCGCAGGCCGTTCACATGACAGGTCTCGTTGCCGTAATGGGTCGGCATCGGGATCTCGATGATCCGACTTCCGTTCAGGGTGAGTTGGATGATGATGTCCGTGTCGAAGTGGAAGTCGTCGCTGTTGAGATGGAATGGTATCGCGCGAAGCACCCGTGTCCGATACGAGCGGTACCCGCTGTGGAATTCACTGAGTCCGGTCCCGAGGATCCCGTTTTCGATCGTCGTGAGCACCTGGTTTCCGATCCACTTGTAGGGAGGCATCCCGCCACGGAGCGCGTCGGCGCGGGTGATCATTCGCGATCCGAATACGGCATCCGTTCCGGGGTCGGCGTACTGGGCGACGAGGTCTGGCAAGTTTTCCGGAGGGTATTGTCCGTCGCCGTGCAGGAGGATGACGATGTCATATCCCTTGTCGACGGCATACGTATATCCGATCTTCTGGTTTCCGCCATACCCCTGGTTTTTCGGGGTTTTCATGACGGACAGGTTTTTCAGTCCCAGAGATGCGCTGAGGTTCAATGCCGTGTTGACGGTATCATCCTCGGAAGAATCGTCGATGACGAAAATCTCCGAGAAAAGCGGCCTGCTCCACTCGGGAATCCGTTCGATGGTCCGGACGATATGACGTTGCGCATTGTAGGCCACGATAAACAGGGCGACCTTCTCCTTCGCGAACACTTCCCGCGCCGTTTCGTCGATCGAATCCGGGCGTTTCCCGGTCGTGGATTCCATAGTATACTGTCGGAAAGCAGACTTATCGTACCCAGTCACTATGGCATATTCCGATTCCTTTGGAAAGATGAAAACGGCGTCCGAACGGGTCGTGCGGATACTGTTTCAAGACCGCTTCCGGACACCGTACGTCTTTTCTTTCTTTCTCATCCTGTTTCTTGTCGCCTATATGACCGTGGAGAAGGTGTCTTCCCTCGACGATCACTTTTTTCATATCCGTTTCGCGGCGACGTTGCTCGAGAAGGGATGGCCAGCACTTTCGGATTTCAGGTCCATCTATTATTCCAAGATGGGTATCGGCCACGAATACCTCGTGTACTACAATTTCCTGTTCTATCTCATCTTGCTTCCGTTCGCACTGCTGAAGCCGCTGGTGCTGGGGATCAAACTCTATGGGATCATCGCCATGGCGGCGTCCTTCGCGGCGGTCTATGCGTTCCTGAAGAACGTGTCGGCCAGGCTGCCGTTCCTGTGGACGCTTATATTCGCCGCGGTATTGCTGCAGTCCGGTTGGCTGGTCCGGTTATCCCTCGCACGCCCGTTCACGTTGGCTCCGGTTTTTCTCGTAGCGATGCTGTATGCGGTGCATAGACGGAAATACGTTTTGTCCGCAGTCATCCCGTTCCTGTATTTTTTCTGGCACACGGCGACCTTCATGTTCCCCATGTGTCTCGCGGTCGGATACGTCGTCTCGGAGCAGTTCTATGGGAAGCGTACCGACTGGAAAATGATTATCCTGCCATTCCTCGGGACCGTCGCGGCCGTCGTTTCGGCCTTTACGATCTCTCCTGGCGTGGTCGGGTATCTGCGCGATGTGATCTTTCCGGTCTTCTTCGATACCGCGCTCACGAAACGTTCCGGCATCGCCGAGGGAAACGAGGTTTATGGCCGGGACTTTTTCGCCATCCTGAAATCGTTCTACGCGTTCCTCTCGGCGCTGTTCGTGCTCGGCGCCTATGAGATCGCCCTCTATGTCCGCGCGAAACGCGGTATCGAATCCGTTGAGGAACGACCCGACCCCGGGATCAGACCGCTCCGCTTGACCCTGTTCCTTGCCTCGCTCGTTTTTCTTGTCGGTTCGACCCTTTCGGGACGGTTTCTGGATTACTTCGTCTATTTCTGCATTCTGTACGTCGCCATCGTCGCGACGGACGCTATGCGGTTCGTTGATGTCCGCGGGACGTTCCGACGGGCCGCCGCCGTCGGACTCGCGATCGTTTCGTCATATCTGTTCGTGAGTCTCGTGTTCGATTTCTCGACGGGCATCGCCGGAACGCAGTCGTACGAGACATCGGAGGGACCGGCGGAGTGGCTCAACGGGAATGTCCCGGAAGGTGCCGTCGTGTTCAACTCGAGCTGGAGTTCGTTTCCAACCCTGTATTATTTCACGGGTGACCGGTTCCGCTACGTGACCGGTCTCGAGCCCCGTTTCCTGTACGACCTCGACCCGCGACTGTATTGGAGTTGGCGACATATCGGCGACGACGGCACCGCTTGTCCGCAAGAGGTCTGTTCGGATCGTTCCGATCTCCGTGCCGCGTATTTCAACGGAGGCGATGCGGGGAAAACGGAATGGTACCGGATGGAAGGTGACCGGGTCGCCGACCTCATCGGAACGGGCTTCGGCTCCGATATCGTCGTCGCCTCTCTCGGGCAGCGGAACTTTCTTGACCTGATGGACCGCTCGGACCGGTTTCGGAGGACCTTCTTTGACCCGGAGAACAGTTCGTACGCGGTGTATCGGGTCGTCCCCGATGCGGGCGAGTGAGCCGTCGGACCGTTTCTCCCGACCGTATTCCGGATATGCTATACTGAAGAAAATCGACACCGTCATGAAACCACGAAACGCACGCGGGTTCACGCTTATCGAGCTCCTCATCGTCATCGCGATCATCGGCATCCTTGCCTCGATTATCCTGGTCAATCTCGCCTCAGGCCGCGAGAAGGCGAAGATCGCGGTATTCAAACAACAGACGAATTCGCTCAAGACGGCCGTGATCGACCTGTGCGACTCGATAGCGTTGCCGAACTCGAGCGCTATCATCACCAATCTTCGCGGTGGCGCGTTGCCGAACGGAATCACGTTTTCCGACGCCGATATCGTGAACGCGAGTTGCGGTTCGAGCGGAACCCAGGTGTTTCGGATCAATGTCCATTCCACGAACCTGTCGACGCCCTGTATCGGGACGATCGAGCAGACGGGCGTGACCGGCTGGACAGGCTGCTAAGCAGGAATCCCTCGCGAGGCCGTTCATGAGGGTTCGCGTATCGCAAGAATCATGCCTTTCGACATTTCGCTTCTCTGTATCGCAGGGCTCCTCGTCGGGAGTTTTCTCAACGTGATCATATCCCGTTTCGGAACGGACGAATCGTTCGTGCGCGGGCGTTCGCGGTGCAATGCATGCCGAAGCACGATCGCATGGTACGACAATGTCCCCGTTCTCTCGTTTATCCTGCTTCGCGGGAAGTGTCGGGCGTGCGGAGAACCGATCTCCTGGCAGTATCCGGGCGTGGAGCTCTCGACGGCGATCCTGTTCGCTGTCGCCGGCGTCGTGTTCCCGCCGTCCGGAACCGCGGAGTCCGCGTTCGGGCTGGTCTTCGCGCTTGGTCTGATCGGTACGCTTTCGGTCGTGTTCGTGTACGACCTGATCCACATGGAGATTCCCGTATCGGCGCTCGCATTCGGTATCATCTGGACCGTTCTCTATCTGTCCTTATCCTTTTTTTTCGACGAACCGGGACTGCCGTTATCCGTCTCGCGTCTCGCGGACGGGATCATCGGAGGCGCAATCGCGTTCTCACTGTTCTATGGCCTCGTCTTTTTTTCGAAGGAAACGTGGATGGGAATGGGGGACGCATGGCTCGCGCTCATTCTTGGTCTGGTGTCCGGCTGGGAACTTCTCCTGCCCGCGCTCACGATCGCGTTCGGTTCGGGCGCGTTGGTCGGGATCTTCCTGATGATTACCGGCAAGAAGGGTCTGCAGAGTCGGATCCCGTTCGGTCCGTTCCTTGCGGCGAGCGTGATTTTCATTTTGTTTCTTGGTACAATGGTCGGAGAAGCGTTCGGATTCGGATGATACGTCGGTTGCGATCGTCCGATCCGATATCCGATTTCGGCTTGGCGTCCATATCCGTCTTTCGGGAAACAGAACCGTCATTTACCGACTGCCTATGAAAAAACGAGGTTCGGCGAGGGCGTCCGGTACCAGGTCCGGATTCACCCTCGTGGAAATGGTGATCACTACCGCCATCATCGGGATCGTCTCCGCGATCTCGATGGTGTCGCTCAGCGCGTTTCGGGTCAAGCGGGATGTCGAGAGTTCGGCGCGGACGTTCGCCGCAGCCATCCGCGAGGCCCAGGATTTCGCGCTCACCGGAAAGAATATCAGCGCAACGGCCGGAAACGTCCCGTGCGAGTTCCGCGCGAGAACGAGCGGCGGGGTGTATTACGTGGAACAGGCCGATGCCGCGAGCGGAGGCGCCTGCGCGAGTTATCCCGCGGGTGGATCCGGTACCAGGTTTCTCAACGGCGTGACGGCTTCGGCGACCGAAGTCCGGTTCCGGATACCGCGCGCCGAACCTCTCAATGTTTCGGGATCGGAACTGTCCTCGGGTTCCATCGATTTCGTCCTGACCAAGGGGGGCGTGACCGGACATGTCTGCGTTTATCCGCTCGGTCGCGTCGACGAACGTCCGATCGGCTCGGGTTGCTAGCGATTCGCTTATGAGAAAAAACCGGAAAACGACGCGTGGATTCACCATCGGGGAAGTGGTGCTTTCGATCGGGGTCCTGGTCGTCGGCATTCTTCCGATATTCGCCGCTATGAATGGCGGACTGAAGGCCACGATGAAAGCGCGCGATATCGTCATCGCCTCGGGGCTCGCGCAGGAGGGAGTCGAGCTCGTGAAAAACGTGAAGGACAACAGGACGCTTATCGGACAAAGCCCGACCACGTGGCTTCCGAACGGAGCCGGGCCGTGGAACAACTGTCGCATAGACTCCGCGGATGCGGTTCTCACTCCGGGGTCGGGAAGCAGGATAACCTGCGGGGCGACGTATGACCTTGCACCGTCGGCATCGACCGGTTTGTTCGCGCATACCGGTTCGACGGGTCGGTTCAAACGAAGGATGCTGCTTTCCTATGATACGACGACCGGCGTGATCGATTGCGTGAGCGCCGCGTATTGGGGGACATATGCCGGTCCTTCCTCGATCGCCGATGCCCGGTCGAACTGTGTTCTCTCGAGGTCGTGCGTGTACACCGAGGCCAAATTGGCATCTTGGGAATAGGAAACCATTATGGAAATGAACAGAAAACCGGCAGCGGCTCCGGGAAGGAAAACGGTCCATGCCTTCACGCTCGTGGAAATGGTCGTATCGATCGGCGTATTCGCGATCCTTATCCTCTCGCTCTCCGCGATATTTTCCTCTGGCTTCCATTCGTTCGGTGCCGCCCGCGAACTCGAACGCAACGACGAAGTGGCGCAGTACGCGATGAACTCACTTGCGAAATATCTCCGGACGAGCTCGATCGTCTCCCCGTCGACGACGACCTCCGGCGCGCAGTCGATTCTCTTTTTCGACTATTCCTCGAAGCGGTGTTTCCAATATCGACTCGATGGGGCCAGCGGCGCATTGCAGGCGCGATGGAAGGATATTGCCACGATTACCGACGTGATGACGGACTGCAGCACTTCCGGCATGAACGCATGGGTCGACCTCACGACGGGATGGGTCACCGGCAGGTTCGAGGTCGTGCCGTCCCAGAAGACACCTCAGTCCATAGGGCGGGTCGTCATTTTCCTCTCCGTTGGGAAGACATCCGCCTCGTCCACGAAAACGAGCATTCAGACGGCCGTTTCGCTTCGCGATTACGATTACGTCTTGGGGAACTGACGGGACGGGTGAGTGGTCCTATGCTCCCGCATCCGGGCGCCCACTGTGTGGGCGCCCTTTGTCTTTCCGTCCCGGTTTCGGTATCATGGACCTATGCGGAACCAGTATCGGTGCCGCGTCATCCCGAAAGCGATTATGGACAGAAAAGCCGCGAAAGAACGGATTCTCAGGCTTCGTGAGGAGGTGGAACGGCACCGCTCATTGTATCATTCTCACGACGCCCCCGAAATTTCGGACGAGGCGTACGATTCGCTGTTTCATGAACTCCTGCGACTCGAGACGGAATATCCGGAATTCCGATCTGATACGAGTCCGACTCTGCGTGTCGGCGGTGAGCCGCTTGAACGATTCGAGAAGGTCCGACACGCGTCAAGGCAGTGGTCATTCGACGACATCTTCGATTCCGCGGAACTCCGCGCGTGGGATGAGCGCGTCCGGAAATGGCTCGTGAAAGCCGGTGTCGATACTGACCTGACCTACTGTTGCGAACTCAAGATCGACGGACTCAAAGTCGTACTGACCTACGAGGACGGCGAACTCGTCAGGGGTGCGACGCGTGGTGACGGCGAGGTCGGCGAGAATGTGACACAGAACCTTCGGACGATCCGGAGTATCCCGCTTCTGCTTCCTGAACCGGTTTCAATGACCGTGATCGGGGAGGCGTGGCTGGCGCATGCCGAACTCGAACGGATCAACCGTGACCGCGAGGCGGCGGGTGAGCCGCCGTTCGCGAACGTGCGCAACGCGGCCGCCGGTTCGATCCGTCAGCTTGATTCCAAAGTGACGGCGTCGCGAAGACTGGATTCGTTCATCTACGACATCGATGGATCGCCCTCGACGCCGGTTCCGTCGACCCAGGCCGAAGAGCTTGAACGCCTCCGTGCGCTCGGATTCAGCGTGAACCCGAATTTCCGACGGTGCGGGACGCTTCCCGAAGTCGAGGCTTACTATGAAGAGTGGACGGCGAAACGACACGATCTGCCGTACGCGCTCGACGGAATCGTGATCAAGGTCGATGCGCGAGACATGCAAGAGATGCTCGGCTACACCGCCAAGGCGCCACGCTTCGCCATCGCGTACAAGTTTCCCGCCGAGGAGGCCGCGACCCTGGTCGAGGACATCTCGATCCAGGTCGGCAGGACCGGGGTACTGACCCCGGTCGCCCATCTGCGGCCGGTGCGTATCGCCGGAACGGTCGTCTCGCGGGCGACGCTTCACAATGGGGACGAGATCGCCCGGCTCGGTGTCCGTATCGGTGACACGGTCGTCATCCGCAAGGCGGGGGATATCATCCCCGAGATTCTCCATGTCGTCACGAACCTCCGGAACGGAAAGGAACGCGCGTTCGCGATGCCGAGGCGATGCCCAATCTGTGGCGGACCGGTTTCCAAACGCGGTTCGGTCGGCGAGGGGCGCGAGAGCGTTGCGCTGTACTGCGAGAATCCGAATTGTTTCGCGGTCGAGCTCGAGAAGATCATCCATGCGGTCTCGAGGAAGGGGTTCGATATCGACGGATTGGGCGAGAAGATCGTCGAACAGCTGCTCAACGAGGGACTGATTTCCGATATGGCGGATATCTTCGACCTGACGGAAGGGGACCTGTTGCCGCTCGAACGGTTCGGGGAGAAATCGGTCACGAATCTCGTCGCGGCGATCGCCAAGGCGAAACGGGTCCCGTTGCGACGGTTCCTGTTCGCACTCGGCATCCGTCACGTGGGGGAGGAGTCCTCAATTCTCATCTCGGATCACCTTGATAAGTTGTTATCCGGGCGGCTTTCGGGACTGAGGGATATCATTTCGGAATTTCCGGGCATTTCGACCGAGCGCTGGGCGGCCATTCCCGGCTTCGGCGAGAAATCCGGCGAGAGCCTTTCGGAATGGTTCGGTAACGAGGCGAATATCCGTCTTCTTGGGAAGATGGCGGAATTCGGGGTGGAGCCGATAATTCCCGAACGGACGGAAATGAAACGTCGAGGCACGTTGTCCGGAAAGACCGTGGTCGTGACGGGATCGCTCTCGCGCTTTACAAGGGAGGAAGCGAAAGATATCATAAGGAAGAACGGTGGTCACCCGGCGGGTTCGGTAAGCGCGAAAACCGACTTCGTCCTCGCGGGCGAGGATGCGGGCAGCAAACTCGCGAAGGCCTCCGAGCTCGGCGTCCGTGTCATCTCCGAGGACGAGTTCCTGCGGATGGTCGGGCGATGATCAGGATATCATTATTTTGTCGACAAGAGGATGCTTACCCGCGAAGAAGTGGAGCACATCGCGCTTCTGGCTCGGATCGGACTCACCGATACCGAGGTCGAGAAGTACCGGAAGGACCTGTCCGGAGTCCTTGATTTTTTTCACGAACTCGAGGAACTGGATCTTTCCGGTGAATCGGAAGGGGACGTCGTCCCGGTGAAAGAAAACGATACGCGGGAAGATCGCGTCGTGGAGTTCGGCGGGATCGGTCGTGAGGATATCCTGAAACGGGTTCCTTCGAAAAAGGACGGATTCATACGGGTCCGATCCGTGTTTTGAGTACCGTACGTTTTTTCACCCGTTCCGATTTCGAAGACGAAATCATTTGGGCAATCTTTTTACTTTCGACTTTCGACTTTCACTTTCGTTATGATCCGAACACTGCACGAACGCCTGATGAACAAGGAAACGACCGCGGTCGAGCTCGCGGAGTCGTACCTTTCGCGCATCGCCGAACGTGACGGCGATATCGGCGCGTTCCTCACGGTCATCGCCGACGAGGCTCGTCATGCCGCGGCCTTCGTGGATCAGCGCATCGCCCGTGGCGAAAAGATCGGCCTCCTCGAGGGGATTCCCGGCGCGATCAAGGACAATATGTGTCTTACCGGTACCCGGACGACGGCGGGTTCGAAAATGCTCGATTCCTATATCGCTCCATACGACGCGACGGCAGTGAGTCGGCTCCGCGAGGCGGGCGCCGTCATCCTTGGCAAGACGAACATGGACGAGTTCGCGATGGGATCATCAACGGAATCGAGCGCTTACCGGCAGACCAAAAACCCGGTCGATCCGACTCGGGTACCGGGTGGATCGTCAGGTGGATCCGCCGCCGCGGTCGCGGACGACATGGCCGTCTTCGCGCTCGGGAGCGATACGGGTGGTTCCATCCGTCAACCGGCCTCGTTCTGCGGCGTGGTCGGACTCAAGCCGACCTACGGGCGCGTGTCCCGGTACGGACTCATCGGCATGGCATCGTCGCTCGATCAGATCGGTCCCTTCGCGAAGTCCGTTGAGGACGTCTCGATCGTCTTCTCCGAGATCTACGGCTACGATTCCGCGGACGTGACGACAGCGGAAAGCGAGGGGAAGCGGTTCGAGGATTTCCTGTCCGGGGATATCCGCGGACTGCGTATCGGCATCCCGAAGGAATACCTGTCGGGAGGTCTCGACGAACGTATCCGCACGGTGTTCGACGGGTCGGTCGAAAAACTCCGATCACTCGGGGCCGAAATAAAGGAAATATCGCTTCCGCATTCGAAATACGCGCTGCCGACCTATTACATCATCATGCCGTCCGAGGTGAGCTCGAACCTGGCCCGGTTCGACGGTATCCGCTACGGGATGTCGGTCGAAGACCATGAACAGCGGTTCTCCGGATCCGACACCCTGCTTGAGACCTATCTCGACACGCGCGGCTACGGGTTCGGCGACGAGGTGAGGCGTCGCATCATGCTCGGGACCTATGCCTTGTCCGCTGGCTACTATGACGCGTACTACAAGCGGGCGCAGGAAGTGCGAAAACTCATCCGACGCGATTTCGATGTGGCGCTTCGGGAGGTCGACGTGATCTTCTCTCCGACCGCTCCCGAGCCCGCGTTCCGGTTCGGCTCGAAGACCGACGATCCGATCAGTATGTACCTTTCCGATATCTACACCGTGACGGCGAATCTCGCCGGCGTACCGGCGGTTTCAATCCCGATCGGGACAATTTCCGACGAAGGTACGGATCTCCCGGTCGGCGGCCAACTGATGGCGCGCTGGTTCGACGAGGAAACGATGCTCCGTGCGGCGGACGCCCTTGAACGTTCCATCCGATTCATGAATCCGTCTCAAACCTCATCGCGGTGATACGTCCAAGAAATACGCTGGCCGGCTGAAATCCCGACGTGGGATGTGAGTCAGATCCTAACCACAAAACGATGTCTACCGATACCGTGTCCATCTCGTCGATCATCGGGATAGCGGCCATCCTCTGGCATGCCGTTCAACATTCGGCCCTGTATTTCGTGATATCCGTATTTCTCAAGATCTACGGCACGGTATTGATCATCGACATCATCCTCCTCATCTTCCTTAACGATATCCGGTCCAATCTGCAGATGCAGCGCCTCGGCGGCCGCAAGCCGCTCATCCCGAAGGCAAAGTTCCTCAAACGTTGGGACGCGATCAAGATTCGGACCGAAAGCGGCAACCCCTCGCACTATAAGGCCGCGATTCTCGAGGCCGACGCGCTTGCCGACGAGATGCTCGGCGAGATCGGCTATGAGGGCGGCGATATCGGCGAGCGGCTGGAACTTATCATGCCCGGACAGCTCCTGTCCGCCGAACGGCTCCAGGAGGCGCACAATATCCGCAACCGGATCATCCGAGAGTCCGGTTTCGAGCTGCCCAAGGAGGAAGCCGAGGAGCTTCTCGCATTTTACGAGAGCTTCTTCAAGGAACTCGAATTGTTGTAATGCACGAGTATGGGATTCGAAAGACCGCATGCCATCGGCGCGGAACCGGTGCCCGATACGCATGATCTGTACGACGATGAGGGGATGTACTATCTCTATGAGAAGAAGCGGGCGATCGAGACGCTTCCCTTCGGGGAGGCGGATCCAGAATCCGTTCGGCGTGCCATCGTCGCGGCAGAGGCCCTGCTTCTGCAGATCGGATGCGGGAAGATAGAGACTCACCCGGTCGGCATAGAGGTTCCCTTGAATCGGATGTTCGATCTCGGACATCCCGATGAGACGTTCCGTTCGGATACGCTTGCGGCCATCGGTCGGTGCCGGGAGGCGATCAGCCATGCCGATCACGAGCGGTACGAGGGACTCGTGGAGATCGAACGGGCGACCCAGGAACTTCTCGCGCTCGCGAAGACATTGGAACGCGTGAACGTCCTGCAGGAGATCGTCTGTGATTGGGAAGGCCTCGATATCGACGATCCGGAATCGGTCCGGGACGCCATGAATCGCCTCCTCGATACGCTGGAGACCGACGGGCCGGACGGTTGCGGGCCGGAACCTGACGATGAAGGGAAGATGCCTTCATCGAAGTCCTTCGCCGTCGAAGCACGGGAGGGGATGGAGTCGATGCTTGAGGAAGTGGACCGTCCGAATCCGGAGTCTATCGATCGGATGATCGGTACCGCGAAGCGACTGCGCTCGCTCGCGGTCGCGCTCGTCGGGAGGACCGAAGCTCCGACGGCTGCGTGAGCCGGAAATGCCGCTGTTGACAGAAACTTTCGGCTTTGGTATGCTTGGCCCATACGAAGCCTGTCTGGGGCTTTTTTTAGACCGGAAAAACCTATGTCGAAGATCGTCGAATTCCTGAAGGAGGCGAAGGCCGAACTGTTCAAGGTCGTCTGGCCGACGAAGGAACGCATGATCCGGGACACGACCATCGTGCTCGGCATCTCGCTCGCGACGGCGGTGTTCCTCGGAGCGCTCGACTTCGTGTTCGAGTACCTCGCGAAGAAGTTCCTCTTCTAGTTCCTAATCGTCCATTTTTTCAATCTTATGGCGAAGCAGACACAGCATCATGGTCGGGCCTGGTACGTGCTTCACACGTATTCCGGCTACGAGGACAACGTGGCCCGGAACCTCCGGCAGCGTATCGAGTCCATGGATATGCAGGACTATATCTTCGACATCCTCGTTCCGAAGGAGAAGAAGATCAAGATCAAGGCCGGCAAGCGCGTGACCGTCGAGGAGCGCATCTATCCCGGGTATGTGCTCGTGGACATGATGGTGACCGACGCGTCGTGGTACGTGGTCCGCAATACCCCGAACGTCACCGGATTCATCGGTCTCGGCACCACGCCGACCCCGATCGATCCCAAGGAGATCGAGGCGTTGAAGAAGCGGATGGGCGTCTCGGAGCCCAAGTACAAGGTGGACGTGCGCAAGGGCGACGTGGTCAAGGTGACGGACGGTCCGTTCAAGAATTTCGACGGCAAGGTGGAGGAAGTGGATGAGGAAAAGGGGAAGCTCAAGGTGTTCGTGTCGCTCTTCGGACGCGAGACCCCGGTGGAGCTCGATTTCCTCCAGGTGAAGAAGGCGTAGGTATCCGGGAGGGTCAACCGGTAATCCCATTTTTCGAACGATTATGGCAAAGGCGATCAAGACGGTCATCAAGCTGCAGATCCCGGGAGGGAAGGCAAACCCGGCCCCGCCGGTCGGTCCGGCGCTCGGTCAGCACGGCCTCAATATCCAGGGCTTCTGCATGCAGTTCAACGAGGCGACCAAGGACCGCATGGGCGACATCATCCCGGCGGAGATCACCGTGTACGAGGACCGCACGTTCGATTTCGTGCTGAAGACGTCCCCGGCCGCGGAGCTCCTCAAGAAGGCGGCCAAAGTGGAGAAGGGCGCCGCGAACCCAAAGAAGGACAAGGTCGGCGTCGTATCGGTGGCCCAGGTCCGCGAGATCGCCGAGAAGAAGATGGTGGACCTCAATGCCAACGACGTTGACGCCGCGGCCAAGATCGTCGCCGGAACGGCCCGCTCGATGGGGATCAAGGTGGAAGGCTGAAGAAGCTGTATAAGCTGCAAAGCTTCAGAAACCGCGAGAGCTTTTCGGATGAGGTTTCTCAGGAAGCTTCAGAAGCCATCGAAGCTCACGAAGCTATCGCAGCTATCTCAAGTAATTAATTTTGTGGGAGATGCGGGTCGACAGATCCGATCGTTATCACCACGAACGACAATCATATGAAGCACGGGAAGAAGTACCGACAGGCGGAAGGCAAGATCGTCCACAAACAGGAGTACGCGCTTGCGGACGCCATCGCGTTCCTCAAGGAGAACGCCGTCGCGAAGTTCGACGAGTCCGTCGAGGTCCACATGAAGCTCTCGATCAACGCGAAGAAGTCGGACGAGTCGGTCCGCGCGACCGTCGTGCTGCCCTTCGGCACCGGCCGGGTGAAGCGCGTCGCGGTCGTGACGGGTGCCGCCGACAAGGCCAAGGAGGCGACCGAAGCCGGAGCGGTGCTTGCGGGAGGCGAGGAGATCGTAGCGGGGATCAAGGAGGGCAAGATCGTCCCCGGGTCCGCGTTCGACATCCTGCTTGCAACCCCCGACATGATGCCCAAGCTCGCGACTGTCGCCAAGATCCTCGGCCCCAAGGGGCTCATGCCATCGCCGAAAAATGAGACGGTCACGCAGAAGATCGCCGAGGCGGTCGAAATGCTCGCCAAGGGTAAGAAGGCCAGCTTCAAGAATGACGACTCGGGCAATGTGCACCAGGTCATCGGGAAACTCTCGTTTTCCGCCGAGGAGCTCACTGCGAACTTCGAGATCCTGAGCGATGCGATCAGGAAGGCGAAGCCGGAAACGACCAAGGGGAAGTTCATCCGCTCCGTCACCCTCTGCTCCACGATGGGCCCGGGCGTCTCCGTGAAGGCCGCGTAAAACCCCTCTACAGAAGGAAAACGGACCCTTTCCAGGGTCCGTTTTTTGATATATACTGGTCAGGCTAGAGGCAGAGTCTCTGGTCCGAAGTCGAAAGTCCGCATAGGGTTCATATGGGTCCATCACGTATCGACTGACTTTCAGACTTTCGACTGCAGACTGCGTTCTTTGGACTTTTCACTTTTCACTTGTAACCGTTACGAATATGATCCTCTCCGACCGTGACATCATCAGGGAACAGAAGAAGGGCGGTATCGTCATCAAGCCGTTCAAGCGCGAGCACGTCCAGCCGGCAAGCGTGGACCTGCACCTCGATCGGCACTTCCTCGTGTTCGACACGACGCACAACTTCGTGATCGATCCGAAGGCGCCGGCGGAAGGACTTATGAAACCGGTGGAAATCACCAAGAACGAGCCTTTCATCCTTCATCCCGGCGAGTTCGCGCTCGGACTCATCGCCGAGGAGACCGGCGTGTCCGACAGCTTCGTCGGTCGCCTCGAAGGAAAGAGTTCGCTCGGTCGCCTGGGACTGATTATCCACACGACCGCGGGGTACCTTGACCCGGGCAACTCGCTTCACCTCACGCTCGAGCTCTTCAACGCGGGCCGGCTCCCGATCAAGCTCCACTACGGCATGTCGATCGGTCAGATCGCCTTCGAACCGCTCTCCTCGCCCTGCGAACGCCCGTACGGATCCAAGGGGCTCAACTCCAAGTACTACGGCGACAAGAAGCCCGTCGCATCAAAGATGTATCTCAACTTCGCCAAAGGCAAGAATCCCGCGACGAAGGCTTCCAAGTCCACCAAGAAGACGACTAAAAAGGGAGGCGAGTAGCCTCGTTTTTGTTTCCAAAAGCAACGGTAATAACTTTGTTTATGAAGATTTCACATATTAAGATTCATGGAATAAAATCACATGCTGACAGTAGCGTGGACATGATGGACTACACAGTTTTTGTAGGTGAAAATAATTCTGGAAAAAGTAACGTATTTTTTGCCTTGCTTTGGTTTTTTGGAAAAGAGAAGATTGCTCTCAAGGATTTAAATAGTGAAGTAATTGATGATCCGTATATTGAAGTTGAATTTTCATTGCAGGAAGGTGAAGAATTTAGTCATCCAAGCGACTATCTAGTCGATGGAAAATTCAGAGTTCGTGCGATAGTATCCAGGGATAAAATAGGCGAGAAAGCCTTGTCTTGCGAATATTACGGATATACTGGCAATACAGACGATGACATAAGAGATACAAAATTGCTTGGCTGGAAAACCGTAGCTAAGCCAAGTTTTGGAGACGTGATATATATACCATCCGTTAAGCCATTGAGTGAAGAATTAAAATTTACGGCGAATTCTTCATTGAATCAACTTGTCACAAAAAATATCATCGCGCGAATAAAAAATGAAGATGAAAAAAATCAGTACTACGGACGCGTTATTGAATCAATAAATGCGTTGTCAACATATATTAGCGAAGGAGATGGAAGTGCAATCAAAAAACTTACTGAAGATATTTCTAAGAAGATGCTCGATTATGAGAATGTTCAAATCGGGTTTGAGTTAGTCCCTCCAAATGCAGAGGAATTAATAAAATCTTGTTTTAAACCACATACAAATGTTGAAGGACTTAGTGACAAATTACCGCTTGGGTCGCAAGGTGATGGATTTCAACGTTCGATGATGTTTTCTCTCATTGCTAATCTGGCCGAACTAAATAAGAGCGAACAACGAAGCCATAAAAAAAATCCAAAAAACGAATGTACCTTTTATATAATAGAAGAACCTGAATTGTTCTTACATCCGAACCATCAAACATATTTTCGCAATAAGCTTGAAG
>DATMYW010000040.1:0-41390 GCA_035560715.1 Candidatus Fimivivens sp.
GTGCCCGCCGGTCAGCCCGCCGGTCAACACCACCCGCAGTTCCGTATCGTTTCCGTTTCGTTCCATATTCGTTCGTCGTTTTGGGAATGCCTTTGAAAAGCCGATATCTACCTCATTGTAGGATGTTTCGATACGTTGAGCAATATACCGACCGCCGCAAGAATCGCCGCAAGCGACGTGCCCCCGTAACTGATCAATGGAAGCGGCACTCCGGTGAGAGGCATAAGGCCGGTGATGGCGAATATGTTCACAAACGCCTGAAAAACGATCCACGAGACGATACCGACCGCGAGAAGCCGTCCGAACTCATCCGGAGCATTGCGGGCGATGCGGTACCCTCGATATGCGAAGAACAGGAACAACGCTATGACGACCGTACAGCCGACGAGCCCAAGCTCCTCGCCGAGCACCGCGAAGATGGAATCGGTCATCGGTTCCGGCAGGTAGAGGAACTTCTGACGGCTGTGACCGAGTCCGACGCCGAAGAGTCCGCCGGAGCCGAGTGCGATCAGCGCCTGACGTATCTGATAGCCGGCACCGGACGGATCGTGATCCGGATCCATGAACACGGTGAATCGCTTCATGCGATACGGGGCGATCATGACAAGGATCGAGACCGCGGTGAAACCGGAGACGAGCAGCAGTCCGATGTGCGACAGCCGTGCACCGGCTGCGAAGAACATCGACATCGCGATAACGAACAGGATGCCGAGCGTGCCCGTATCGGGCTGTTTCATCACGAGAAAGGCGATGATTCCAAGCATGAGAATAAACGGGACGACCCCTTCGAAGAAATCCGTCTTCCTCAGAGGGTCCTTTCCCGAGAACCACGCTGCGAAATAGACGACGAGCGCAAGCTTCATGACTTCGGACGGTTGGAAGGGCGGAATGGGTCCGAGCTGTATCCACCGCGCCGCTCCGTACGCGGTCGTACCCACCCCGGGAATGAGCACCAGAACAAGAAGACCGATCGCGCCGAAAAACAGCGGGATGGCGATCGAACGCCAGAATTTGTATGACAGACCCTGAAAGAAGAAGAGGGCTACAAGTCCGACCGCGACCCCGAACAGCTGGCGCTTGAAAAAGAAGCCGCCATCCTCGAAACGGAGGTTGCCGTATGCCACACCGGCACTTGCGACCATTACGAGTCCGATGCCGAGGAGTATGAATACCGAAATCAACAGCGGCCGGTCGAATGACGACGATACCCTCTCACTCATACCCTGTTTTCGGACGACTTTTCCGTTGTTCGCCATGTCGCTTCAGTTTTCACTGCTCATCTTCTTCGACATCCCGTCCCTCCACTTCGCGATTTCACCGTGATGACCGGACAAGAGCGTCTCCGGTACCTTCCATCCGCGGAATTCCTCGGGTTTCGTATACTGCGGATGTTCAAGCACGCCCTCTTCGGTATGCGACTCGGTCTCGGCGCTCTGCGCATTGCCGAGCACTCCCGGAATGAGCCTCGCGACAGCGTCCGTGACGACCATAGAGGGGAGTTCCCCTCCGGTCAACACGAAGTCCCCGATCGAGAGTTCCTCGTCCACGAGATGTTCCGCCACTCGTTCATCGACGCCCTCATACCGTCCGCAAACAAGAATCAGTCGGTCATAGTCCGCAACGAACCGCCTGGCATCATTCTGCGAGAACCGCTTTCCCTTCGCGGAAAACAGTATGATCCGCGTCCGTTCGCGCGACGCTTCGCCCTTCGCAAGCAGGTCTTCGACGCAGGCGAACAGAGGTTCCGGCTTCATGACCATCCCGGCTCCGCCGCCATACGGCGTATCGTCGACCGTTCGGTGCTTATCGGTGGTATAATCCCGCGGATTCGCGAACCCGAATGATACGAGCCCATCCTCCTTGGCGCGGTTCAGCATGGATACGCCGAGATACGACTCGAAACTTTCGGGAAACAGGGACACGAAATCGAATTTCATACCTGATGAGTTATCTGAAAACGGAAGATGCTGAGACTTCGTTCTGACTACCAAAAGAATCCGTTCCGATGCCTGATCCGAACCGGAACATTTCAGCTTTCAATGGCATCACTGCGGCTCCGTCTCATTATACCCCGAAAAACACCGTGGCGGAAGAAAAAAACCGCGGCCAGCAATTGATTGCCGCCACGGTCTGAAATAGCGACGAGAGATTCCCATCCGATCCGCAAGACATTCCTTTGGTCATTCGGGCGCCTCATCCGCACTCGAGACCCTGTTTCAGCATCCCGATAAACCGTCCGATCGCAAGTTCGGCGCCGTCGGACAAAGCACGCTCGCTTTCATGGATGAATTCCCCTCCGGCATGGGCCGAGTGTACGGATATCTCGAGCCGTTTGAATTCATGTTCGCACAGAATTCCCGAAATATGTAGGAATACGATCACATCGGACCCGAACAGCGGCCCTATCGATATCACGTCGCATGAGAAGTGTTTCGACTCGTCCGATTGCCGCATATGGACACTCCATGACAATACGGATACCACCCAGCGCATCGCGTCACGCAGCTGCTCCGCCGATTTCGTATCGACCCCCCTGATAATCCTTCTCTGTTTCATCGCGTTTCCCTCCATTTATTGTTTCTCTTTTTTCCCGTCCGGGACACGGACGACAGGCTCCCTCCCGGCAAAGAACGATGTGAATGACCAATTTGCCTCCTTCCGTTTCGTTTTCGTCGCTGGAATCACATTGCCACACTGATAGGCAACCGACTCTAATATTATAAATTATCTATGCTATCAACTGGCAAAAAGTACCCTATTCCGGCGAATGACCAAGTGTGAAGTCGCGGTTGAGCAAGGCATGCTCGTTTCGCGAAGAACCGTCTTTCCCGGTGATAGTGATCGCGACCGGAATATCTCCCGTACCGGCCTGTCGCGCGATCTTGAGCGTGTACGGGCAGTCCGCGATCCTCTGCGGAAGATCATACTCGAAAACGACATCCTTCGACGTACCGAGCGGCACCTCGACGAACAGGCCGGCATATTTCCTGCCCATGAAGGTACCGTACATCGGATCGGACGCGTTTCCGGATATGCTCCGGAAGTCGGTGCCGCCCGGCACATAGACGCGAAGGAAAGTCCGGTAGTCCCTCACCATGAAGGTCTTCTCCGTCGCGGTGTTCTCGTAGCGGATCGCAAGACGCGCTCTCGGACGATCGCGAGACAGATCGACCTCGTAATCCATGGAACGTTTCATGACCGAGTCGGTCTTCCAGGCCCCCAGGTTCGCATCGACGGCCTCGACGAAGTCTCCCGACCACGACGTATCGAACGCGCCGTCCCACCCCGCATCGCGGACCGCGTGCCGTAACGAATCATGGGAGAACGACAATTGGATATCCTTGCGGTCGAGATCGTCGACGACCACCCGGAACAGATGCGGAAGCTCCTGCGGCGGCAAGGACTTCACTTTGTTGATGATCTGCCGCGCGAGAAGGCCCAGGACGGACTTCCGTTCGCTGAAATCGATGTTCTGGTCGATATACCCCTGCTCGACCTGTCGCTCGAGATCGAGGACGGCATCGTCTGAACCGTACGAACCGGGGAAGCCCGGCACCTCGACCGGTCCGGTCACGGTCAAAAACGAAGAGAGCACGTCGGCCGTGATGCCGATGACCCCGTCGAAACGTTCCTGTCCCCCGCCCATCTCATAGAAACGTACCGCCTGTCCGGCGACGATCGGGAAATCGGGCTCCCAATTGGAATCTCGAAGCTTCCACGAAGGTTCATGCAGCGCGTCCGCTATCGGTTCGGGTGGCACGACCGTATCGGGTATTCGGGTATCGAAGGTTCCCGTATCGAACGTGGTCAGCCCGGTCATGTGTCTGTCTTTCACTTTGAGGATACCGAAGGATCCGATGAATCCGCCGGTCGGTCGGAGTTCGAGATTGTTCTGAAACAGGATAAGATAGGTCCGTTCCCGTCCATCGGCACGCAGGAGCGTATTCGTAAGAATGGTCAGAACGCTGCTTCCGTCTTGTGCCCAAGTCGGGACCGGCAACAGGTCGGTGATTTCACCGACCAGACCGGAACCATGATCGCGAACTTCCCAATAGAGATACCCGAAGGTAAGAAAGAGGGCCGAAAGGATCGCGAGCAGAAATCCGTTGCGGAGAGAATGTCGCTTTGTCTCCTTCCGCTTATCGGTCATACGGTTTGATTCGTTTCGCACGGGTCACCCCTGAAGCAGTTCATTGAGCCTGCGGCGGAATTCCGCCTGCGAAGGAGTCTCGTGTTCGGGTATGTTCTCATGTTTCGCCTCTTCCACGGCCGTAGCAACGGCATCGGCCTTCTGTCTCACCGTATCGGTATCGTCCGAAACGGTCGCCGAGTCATGATCTTCACTTTCATCGGTCGACTCGAACGAAAATTCCTTGAGAAACCGCGCCTCCTCCTCGGAATAAGTCGGGATATCGAGCGGCGCAGGGGCCTTCTTCCCCTCGAACACGTTCACGACTTCCCGTGTCGTCGGCTCCGGCTCAAAAAATGAATCCTGTTCCCTCGTCGGCTCCTTTTCCGTCAAGACGACCTCGGAAAGAATCGGCGAAACGGGACGCTTCGGTCGGAAGATATCCGCACCGAATGGATTCAGCGGGATCGCCGTCCGGGAACGGTCCGGTAGCACCGAATATCTCGAAAACCGCCCGACAAGCGCTACAAGAACGGACAGCATCGTCGATATCGCTATCCCGATCGCGACAGAAAGCGAAAGGCGTGACAAAACGGACAGCGAACGCCGGGTGACCAACGGTCCATCGACAATCCTGAAATCCGCCTTCTCACGTATATCATAGTACCTCGAGACATAACGGAAAAGGGACAACGATGCCGTGCGTGCCAACTTGCCCGCGTCCAATGGATCATCCGCGGTCGCGCGGACCGAAATCACGTTCGGAGTGGCAGACGCGGATACGGAAAGTCCGGAGTCCAACAGTTCCGCGCGCCCATTTCTCGTCAGGATATCCGGATCACCCTTGATATACGGTCCCGCATCCTGAAACAGCTGCTCTCTGAATCCCGACGTTCGGGAAAGAAAGACGACGTCGTTCACGAGATCCGTCGACGGCATCGCATGAACGCCCGGGATGACGAGTACCGAACACTCCGCGGTATAACCGTGAAGCATCCGTGACAACATGAGGAAGGATACGAATGCGGCGGCCGTCGCCACAAGTACGAAGGATCCCGTCGTCATGTGCCGTTTTTCGGACCCGTTCCGGGAGGTGCTTATTTCGGATGTCATAGCTTATCGTTTCATCTGGTTAGAAAGACGCCCGTATTCCGCTTCATAGAGTTCTGCCGTCTGCCGCGCGATCGCTTCCCATCCGTAGCAGTCCTCGGCCCGCTTTCTTGCGAGTACGCCATATCGCGCCAGTTCATCCGGACGATTCAGGAGACGCGCAAGCTCAGCCCGGAGCGAATCGACATCCGCGGCGTCGAAGTACGTTCCGACATTCCCGAGCGCTTCCTCGTTGCCGGGAATCCGACTCGCGGCGATCGGGAGTCCGTAGCTCATCGCCTCGAGCAATTCGACACTGAGACCGCCGTCCTCCGCCGGCTGAACGAAAATCGAGGCGCCCGTAAACAGCTCGGCAAGAGGTTCACCGGACTGCTCCCCGAGAAAAAGCACGCTCTCGCGTCCCTCGCTCATCTTTCTCAGGTGCCGCTCGTAACCGGGCGTTTCCGCATGCGTGCCGACTATGGCCAGTTTGAAATTATTCGGAAGTCGTCCCGTATCCTCGAGCTCAAGGAAGGCCCGGATCAAATGGTGAACACCGCGATGTGCCACCAGTCTCGTCACGGCGAGCACATACCGCTTGTCCTTGAGTCCGAACGCCGTCAACATGTCGAAGGATTTCGCCGGTACCGCTTCGGCACCGTTAGGGATATATGCTATTTCGCGCGCATACCGTTTTCGCGCGTACGTTTCCATCCCGCGCGAGACAGCGATCGAACGATGAGGGACGGTGCATGCGATCCGTTCCGCGCCCCGCAGGCAACGTCTCGCGAACCACCCCCACTTTCCACGATAATAATCCCTTCCGTGAACGGTGGCCATCACCACCGTATTCCGGATCAGAAGGCGGGGCAAGATCGAGAGAGAAGACGGTCCGATGGACTGGAAATGAATCACGTCGTACCCGCCGAAAAGAGCATGGATCGTCGCTGAAAGGGAATGCGATATCGCATCGAGATGCTTCGTTCTGATTCCCGGAACCGTCACGATCCGCACGCCCTCGTACCGACGCTTCGTCTCGTCGACGAAGTACGGCCTCGAATAGACCGTCACATCGTGACCGAGCGCGGCAAGACGAACGGAAAGATGCTCGACATGCGCCTCGACGCCGCCTCCTTTTGCCGGAATCCCCTTCTGTCCTATGAACGCGATCTTCATGCTTCCGCGGTTTCGAGATTAACGGGACATCTGCCAGACACCCACCGGAATGGTCGGAAAGCGTGCTCTCAGATCACCCGGTTGGTAACGGGCAACAATAACAAACAAGCCATTTTTTGTCAACAACGCGCGGGTGCGTTACAATGAGGGAAAGGACACCGACACAAACCTATGCTTCACAGGCCACTTGATAGGCTTTTCTCACCGCGTTCCATCGCGGTTATCGGCGCATCGACGAAACTCGGTTCCGTCGGCAATGACATCGCGAAGAATCTTATTCACGGCGGATTCGAGGGACCGGTTTTTCCGGTGAATCCGAACGCGGACGAACTGTACGGGGTGCGGTGTTATCGCGACGTCGCATCCATCGGATCGGTACCCGACCTCGCGATCATCGCGGTCCCGGCCGCGGTCGTTCCGGACGTGCTCCGGCAGGTTGCGGCCGCCGGAACCGAAGCCGTGGTCATCATTTCGGCCGGTTTCCGGGAAACAGGGCCCGCCGGTGCCGCGCTCGAGTCCGAACTCAAGACGATAGCCCGTGAATCCGGCATCGCGCTCCTGGGTCCGAACTGCCTCGGTTTTCTCAATCCGAAACTCCACCTGAACGCCTCATTCGCTCCTCGACTTCCACGTCGGGGTACCGTCGGATTCCTGTCGCAGAGCGGCGCGCTCATGACCGCCGTCCTCGACCTGTCCGAAGGAAAGATCGGTTTTTCAAAATTCGTCGGAACCGGAAACAAGACATCACTCGACGAAAAAGAGCTGATCGACTATCTTGCCGAGGACCCGGATACGCGCGTAATCTCGTTCTATGCCGAGGGACTGTCCGACGCGCACGAACTCATCGACGCCTCGCGTGACATACTCGCCCGTCCACAGGAAAAACCCATCGTCGCACTCAAGTCAGGGAGGACCGAATCGGGTATGCGCGCCTCCGGATCCCATACCGGATCGCTCGCCGGAACTGATACCGCATACGACGCCTTGTTTCTTCAGGCACGAATTCTCCGCGCGAATTCCATCCGAGAATTCCTTGACACCGTATCCGTTCTTTCTGAAAATCCGTTGCCAAACGGAAATAATGTGTTGATCATTACGAACGCCGGCGGTCTCGGTGTCATCGCCGCCGATGCGGCGACGAAAGCAGGCCTTTCCGTCGTGCGTCCCGGAACGCAACTATCCGAATCGCTGCGTCCGCTTCTCCCACCGGCCGCCAGTATCGGTAATCCCATCGACCTGCTCGGCGACGCGAAGTCGGACCGCTACAAGACGGCCCTCGAAATCGCGGGGCGAGATCCCGAGGCCGACGCGCTCATCGTCATAATGACGCCGCAGTCGATGACCGAACCGGAAGCAACCGCACGAGCCATCATCGAAGCCAAGCGCACGAGTGGGAAACCGGTACTCGCGGTATATGCGGGTGGTCGTTCCGTCGAACGAGGAGCCTCCCTCCTCCGCGAGGCAGGCGTTTCGCTCTTTACGTATCCCGAGGATGCCGCAGACGCGCTCGGCCTCATGGTAAAAGTATCCGACTGGCGCGGCACGCGTTTTTCTCCGAAACGTTCGTTCAACGATATCGACCGCGAACGTGCGGAATCCGCAATCGCTTCAGCCAAATCCGACGGAAGGGAAAGACTGTCCGGAATCGAGACGGAAGACGTGCTCGCCGCATACGGATTCCCCATGCTCCGAAGCTGGTTCGCGGCAACCGCCGAAGAGGCTCATGCTGCCGCCCGCGGCATTGGCAGACCGGTCGCCCTCAAGATCGTCTCCCCGGATATCATACACAAGACCGATGCCGGCGGTGTCTCGCTCGATATCCGTCCGGAAGACGTCGTCCGCGAAGTCACGAGACTGTTCGAACGCGTACACGAACGGAAACCCGACGCCCGTATTCTCGGGGTAAACGTCATGGAAATGGGAATACCGGGAGGCAAGGAACTCATTCTCGGCGTGAAAGAAGAGTCGGGACTCGGCACTCTGATACTGGTCGGCATGGGCGGAATCTATACTGAAACCCTTAGGGACGTTTCCTTCCGTTTCGCGCCGATCGTTCCCGAGGACGCGTCCGAGATGCTCTCCGAACTCCGCGGTTTCCCCATGCTCAAAGGAGTCCGTGGCGAATCGGGAATCGATTTGAGCATCGTGACCGAATGCATCGAGCGCCTCTCCAGGCTCGTCGAGGACTTTCCCGAAATCGTCGAGCTCGACATAAATCCGCTTTCCTGCCAATCCGACGGTTCGCTATCCCGTATCCTTGACGCCCGCATTTCCATCCGGAAGTGATTTCGATCGAACGATTCCGTATCGAAATCGGCACGGACATCATCCGTGCCGCTTCAGTCATCGCGGTGTTTACCGAAAGAGGATGACGATCTTGTCGAGAATGTGGAAATTCGAAAAATCCCGGGCCGTGACGACGATCATCAGCAGGAGAAGGAGGATGAACCCTATCTGATGCGTGCGCTGTTCGATGATTTCCCTGACCGGTGTCCCTTTGAGCTTTCCGATAATGACGAACAGGATGCGGCCGCCATCGAGCGCCGGAAGCGGCAGGATATTGAAAATCGCAAGATTGATCGAGAGAATCGCGGCGAATTGGATCAGGTACGTAAGACCGAGTTCGCTCATCTGCTTCGTGGCATAGATGATTCCGACGGGACCCGTCACGTCGACCGCCTGATGGCCCGAGAAGAGCCCGGCGACCATACCCACCAGCGCCGAAATGACTGACACGGCTATGCCCCACGTCGCTTGCGCGCCCCGGACGAGGGCCGCGTACCACGGATACCGAACCGTTCCTGTTTCCGCGAAGCTGATACCGAGCGCCCCCTCCCCCTGCGGCGCGTCCAGGCGAGGTGTTCCCCGAAGCGTACTCGACCGACCGGCACGCTCGATGATAATCGCGATTTCCTTTCCGAGGTTAGCGCTCACGAGCGCTTGCGCCTCCTCGGTCCCGGATACGGCGACGCCCTCGATGGCGATCATCTTATCGCCAGGACGGATGCCCATCGACTCGGCGGGAGACCCCTTGTCCACGGAGTATATCTGCACGGAAATATCCTTCACGTCCGACCGGTCACCTTCCGGAATCGGCTGCGGCACACCGGAAAAAAACAGCCACGACATCAGCATCCATGCCAGAAGCACGTTCATGGAGACGCCGGCCGCAAGCACCGCCACCTTGATCAGGGCCGATTTCGATGCGAAACTGTCAGGTTCGACGAGCGCGTTCTCATCTTCCCCCTTCATGCGGACGAACCCTCCGAACGGTATCCAATTAAGCGAATAGATCGTATGGTCCGATGAGATGTCGTCGTCGCCGAGAACGATATGCCGTTTGCCAGTCTTCCCGTCCTTCACGATGCCAAGAAATCGCGGCGGAAATCCGAAACCGAATTCCTCGGCCTTGATGCCGTTCCTGACGGCCACGAAGAAATGGCCGAACTCATGCGCGAGCACGAGTATGCCGAGGAGGATGAAAAAAATGATGATGGTCGTCAGTGACATGTCGTCTGTTCGGAAGGATTATACCGTGAGGATTTCCTCCTCTTTGCGCTTGCGCACCGTCTCGAGTTCCGCATTCCAACGGTCGGTCTCCTTCTGCAATTCGTCCTTCCCTGAAAATTTCTCGTCCTCGCCGATAAGTCCATCCTTCTCGAGCGACTGTATTTCCTTCCAGACTTCCTCCCGAATGCCGCGGACCGAAACACGTGCATCCTCGGCTCGCGCATTGAGCGCCTTTACGAGATCTCGTCGCCGTTCCTCGGTAAGCTGCGGAAGGTTGAGACGGATGACATGACCGTCATCGGCGGGATTGAGGCCAAGGTCCGATGAACGGATAGCCTCGGCGACCGCCTGCAGGCTCGAC
Organism: Candidatus Fimivivens sp.; assembly: GCA_035560715.1. Classification (GTDB taxonomy): domain Bacteria; phylum Patescibacteriota; class Minisyncoccia; order Moranbacterales; family UBA1568; genus JAAXTX01. The sequence goes on from DATMYW010000040.1 coordinate 10,266, forward strand.
TGGTCCCACGGCGCAATAGCGATCGTCCTCGGTTCGGGGACGCTGACGCTCGCGATCTGCTTGATCGGTGTCCGTGCTCCGTAGTACTCCACCAAGATATCCTCAACGAGCGACGGGTGCGCCCGTCCGGTTCTCAATTTCGCCGCCTCACCTTGGAAATGTTCCAGTGCCGCACGGAATCGCCCTTCGTTCGCTCCGATGATCGTCTTCGATTCTCCCATACCGGTAGAAAAATTATTATGTCGTATCGGCCGTGATGCCCTACTTGGCATTTCGCAGTCCGAGAAACAGGAAACGCGGGTCGAACGGATCGTACGTGATGACGGAAGCCGCCCGGTCGGTATTGATCTCCGTCACCGACCACGTCGCGCCGGCATCGGTCGAACGATAGGTCGTCTTTCCGGCGATGAAGATGATGTTTCTAGAATTCTTCGGGTCTATCGCGATGGAACGGATGGGGAATTTGCTCGCGCTGTCGATGATATTGAGTTTCGTCCAGCTCTTTCCTTTGTTGTCGCTGCGGAAAACGCCTGACTGAGACGTCCCCGCGAAGAGCACTCCCGATTGTGTCGGATCGGCGGTCAGATACAGGATCTGTCCCGGGGTCGCTTCGCCGCCCGGCGCCGGAATATCGCCCTTCAACAGAGCCTGGCGCTGTTCCTGCGCCCGGACCGTATCCCAGTCGATCCAGGTATTCCCGCCGTCGCTCGAATGATACGTCTTCTTCTCGTATGCCAGAAATGACAAGGAGTTCCGCTGTTTGGCGTCGAAGACGATGTAGGAAACGATACCGTATTCCGGCTTTCCCCCGAGGTTCTTCCACGTATCGCCCGCATCATCCGACCGCAACAGCGTCCCGGCATTCGTACCGGCATAAATGATGTCGGCGTTCCACGGATCCTGCGCGAGCGCCGAAACGAACGTATCGCTTCCCGGCTCGGTGTAGACCGCTTTCCAATTGGCTCCCGAGTCATCGGTACGGAATATCTTGCCCTGTCCGTTCATCACGCCGGATGCGAACATCCGCGTATCGGGATCCCTCCGGTCGATGATGAAACTGTATATGCGTTTCGGCGGGAACACGATCGGCGTCCATGTCTCGCCTCCGTTTTCCGTCCGGAACACGCCGTTGTCAATCGTCCCGAGCACGATCGTGAGCGGCTTGGTCGGGTGAAAATTGACAGACAGTATTTCGGCGGTATCGATGATGTGCGTAGCATCAACCGAGGACTTCACCACGAACGACTGTCCGCCGTCTTCGCTCTTCCAGACACTCCCTTTGACGTTCTTGGAAACAAGCCCCCCTGGAACCGGAATCACGTTCTGGTCGCCTCCCGCCTGCTGAGGCGTCAGCGTACAGCCTGACAACGTGAAAGCGGCCAACACCACGGGGACGGCAAGAAACGTCTTGTTCATTCTTGTGGGCATAATTCGCAAATATTCGAGTTCAATCCCTCCAAGTATAGCAGAACGACCGAGAAAACGGAACGCCGATTGACGATGTCAGGATTACAGGGTATGCTTCCGTTGTTTCCGACACCCATGGGTCGTTAGCTCAGCCGGTTGATCAGCCAGTTGGCGGACTTTTAAGCCAACGGTCGCAAACTTACAATAATAGCGATTCAATATGGCATACATCATGTATGTCATCCGAAGCGATACCGGCAGAAGATACACCGGATCCACATCGGACCTGGAAAAACGGTTGCAGCGCCATAATGGGGAACTTCCGCGAAAAAAGTCTTCATACACGAGGAATAATGGGAACGAGTGGACACTGAAATATAAAGAAGAGTATCCTACAAGAACGGAGGCGGAAATACGGGAGAAGCAATTGAAAGGGTATCAGGGAAGAAGGTTCATTCAATCGATCATCGATAACTCGGGTCGTTAGCTCAGTTGGTAGAGCAGTGGCCTTTTAAGCCAACGGTCGCAGGTTCGAGCCCTGCACGACCCACCGAGAACATGAGAAAGAAACCGAAGACGTCGGCACGAAAGGATCGGAAGTGAGGATATCGCTTCTTATCCGGCTTGTCGAATGGTGGTTCGGTTTCCAAATTATACCCATCCGCGGGAGTGAACTCACTCTCCTGCCGCATGGGTATTTTTATCGTTTTGAAACGTTCGTCGGTTTGCTTCAAAAGAGAGAAGCCATTTAAAACGGTTCAGATGTCATCAACGACCGAGCATCGTTATATATTTTGATATTTTCATTATCCCGTTTCGCTTCAGTCCCCCGTTTACATTTCGGCTTTCCACCGGTATAATAGACCCATATGAGATTCCACAATACCCTTTCGAAAAAAAAGGAGGAATTCGAACCGATCAATCCCGGCAAGGTCGGCATGTATACGTGCGGACCGACGGTTTATGATTTCGCTCATATCGGCAATTTCAAAGCGTATATTTTTTCCGACACCATCCGGCGCCTCCTCGAACATGACGGATACGAGGTCCGTCTCATCAAGAACATTACCGATGTCGGTCATCTGACGGCGGACGATTTGGCACAGGGCGACTCCGGCGAGGACAAGGTGGAGCGGCGCGCCAAAACAGAAAAGAAGACTCCTGATGAAATCGCCCGGTTCTACGAGGAGGCGTTTCACAACGACGAGGACGCGCTCGATATCCTGCCCGCACAGTTCTTTCCGCGTGCCACGGCCCATATTCCCCACATGATCCGGATGATCGAAACACTCATCGACAAGGGACACGCGTACGAAGTGAACGGAAATGTCTTTTACGACGTCACCTCTTTTCCCGAGTACGGAAAGCTCTCCGGCAACACGCTCGAGAACCTCAGGACCGGCGCGCGGCTCGAGGAACATCCCGACAAGCGCAATCCGTGGGATTTCGCACTTTGGCTCAAGGCGCCCGCGGGGCACATCATGCATTGGCCGTCCCCGTGGGGTGAGGGCTATCCCGGTTGGCATATCGAATGTTCGGCGATGAGCCAGGAATACCTGGGCGACACGCTCGACATCCATACCGGCGGCGAAGATCACATCTTCCCCCATCACGAGGCCGAAATCGCGCAGTCCGAGGGCGCGACCGGAAAACCGTTCTCGCGGTTCTTCATGCATGAACGTCACCTCCTCGTCGACGGACAGAAGATGTCCAAGTCAAAAGGAAACTTCTACACCTTGCAGGATATCGTCACCAAGGGATTCGCTCCCTTGGACCTGCGCCTCCTCTATCTCTCCGCGCACTACCGCAGCCAGATGAACTTCACCTGGGACAGCCTCGCGCAGGCACGAAAAAATCGCGAGACCCTAGCCGCGTTCCATGATCGGCTGTCCGACCATGAGCCGATGACCGGCCCCGATATCGCTGCCGAGCCTCGCGAAGCGTTCCTCGCGGCACTCCGCGACGACCTCAATACCCCGCTCGCGCTTTCGGCGCTTCTCAACTTCGTGAACCGCACCAACGCGGCAATCGACCGGGCGGAGCCGTTCGATACGCGCGCGGCCCTCGCCTTCCTCGACGAGGCGTTCCTCCTCTTCGGCATCCGCATTGAGAAGAAAATCATCTCAGCCGACGTACAGAAACTCATCATCCGACGCGAACAGGCCCGTAAGGAAAAAGATTTCGTCCTCGCCGATTCGCTCCGCGATCAGATCGCCGCCCTCGGCGTCTCGATCCGCGACTCGGTCTCTGCCAAGGATATCGTCCCAAAAGCGAAGACGACGAAGGATTAGTCCCGGCTGCGGCAGCGATTCCGTTCGTACCACCATGTTACGTAATATGGTAGTAACGAGATCGAGGTCGCACGTATTGGACTTGCCCTCTAGGCAACAAAATAAGCCTCATCGTTTCCGATGAGGCTTATTACAGTTGATGGATCCGTCCCCTGAGCTCCTCCACTTCCTTGATGAGCTTCGGGGGCAGCGTTTCTCTGCGCGCGTGCGAATAGGTACCGCACAGCGCCGTCCATGCCGACTTGACCGCTTTGTCATCGAAGCCGTTCCCGAGCAGATACCGGACATGGTGGATCCGCTTCCTGAGCGTACGCTTGAAGTCGCGCGTGTTGTGGACATCTCCATCCCGAAGTACGAGCCCGAGGCTATGAACGGCATATCTAGGAAGCGTCCGCACCCTCAGTTTGTGGGTTTCGAACATTGGGTGATACCATTCGCTTCTCGGTACGTTATGAAATAGATCCATCCGCCAGATCTTTTTCAGTACCGTCCAGACGAGTTTCCGGTCCATGTGATCCCCCGGCACGGAAAAGAAGACATTGTCCGCATACCGCGTGTACGTTCCGCCGACGCTTTCCGCCAGACGCGAGAGACGTTCGTCGATCCACTCGAACATCAGCTCGAAAATCCGGGGACTGAGCGGCGAACCCTGCGTGAGTCTTCCCTCGAACGTGGCGAGATCGGCCAAGATATTCGATACCCGCCACGAATAGTCACGCTTCCGGAACCATCGGAAAATCACGTCTCTCTCGATGCTCGGGAACGCGTTCGTCACGTCGACCATGAGCAGGTACGTGTTCTTCGCGTGCGGTGCCAACGCTTCGACGCAGCTCCCACCGAGAAATCCGAATGAGTGCGGGCTTCTGTTCAGGTCGGAAAGCAGTTCCCGCGAGATGTTCCGCTGGACCTCCTTGAGTACCTTGTGGGGAGCCGTGATTTTTCTCTTCCCTTTTCCATCCCGTTTCGTCACGAAATGCGTCGTGTAGCCGAATGACCCGCCACGGAATCCCGCGACCGCAAAGAGAAAGCGATGCGGTTTCATTCCGATTCTCGCGGCAAGCCACAGGAACGCCGCCGTATCCCTTCCCCGAATGCGTTCCATCCGTTCGTTCATCCAGTCGCTCGTATACTGCTCGATATTCGCCTCTCGTTCCTCCGTATCGCGCCCGAGGGACAAAGCGAACTCGATATCCGATTCACTCCACGGAATCCGATCCATAGCCCCTCCTTTTTCGTCGTTTGATCGATACTGTAAAAAAACACCTCCGCCCTTTCCTGTATGTCGGAAGGAATCGGAGGGAACCGTCATGACCGCTCCGCGCCCGGCTTTCTGTGTGGACGTTACCTCACCTGACCGGTTTATCATGTTATCCGTCCGAATTCCGACGGACCCTCCGACCCTCGATAGGTACTCGGAGATATCGAGCGACACGGCTGAGATGACTATACCAGATATGTCGGAACAGTCAACGGCGCGCTCCGTTTTTAGAAAACGCTGCCGAAAATAATCTCCCGTTCGCCGCCCTCGAAGCATTGTCTGCGACTCCGTCTCCACGAAAGACGTCGTGCCGAAGCCGAAAGTCGCGAGAGAATACGATCGGACTCTCGACGATGTTTCCGTCAAGGGTCCGTTGATTCGGTCCGACAATGTGACTTTCCATGCTCACGTCGACGCATCGCATCCCGTGAATAGAGCGACCGATTCCGCCCAGCCGGCTTGGATCGTCGGGATCTTGTGTGGTCCGACACGAATGACGCCGAGCTGACCGCCTTTGACGGAGACCAGATACAGCATGTCGTCAGTCGAATCGTCGGTATACCGATACGATCCCATTATCATTGGAACCCGATGTTCCTTTGGTAGGGCGCGGTACAGGCTTTCGAAGTATCCGCGGGCGCTGCCACTCAGCAAGTTCGGCAAATGCTCCCAGACGCGTACGTCATACGTCAGGCCGATAGGACCGACGTTCCGGTTGAGACAGCAGACCAGCCGGTCGATTTCCGACAGGATCCGTATCGCCTGTTCGTACGTCACGATTATGTTTCGGTGTCGAAAGTCAAACTCGACGCGTTTCGTCCTGAGTATGGAACGGCAAGGAACATCAAAAACGTTTTCCGACAGACGGAGTGCCGACAATGCTTCGAGGTCGGAATACCCGGGAATATGGATGATGCGTGACATGTTCACCTCGCTTGTAAAGATTCGCAATAAAGGACTCCCGGATATTCTGCTCCTTCAGGGAAAATCGTCAAGTGCGGGGACATAGGCATAATTATAAAAAATGCACCTCGGATTCCTCCAAGGTGCAGAAGACGGTCTTTCGTTTTATTATGGCAGCGGTAGGGCGCCTACTGTTTGTTCGAACCGATCAGCGCTTCGAATATGCTTGCGACAAACCCGAACGGAGCTGCCACGATGGCCGTGAGCGCTTCGCAGAGACTTGTCGGCGGATCCGCTATGACGACGGTCTCTCCACCGAGCTCTGCCCTGATGGCATCGTAACATCTCATGAGATCTTCGAAATTTCTGGCTTCGACGAAAATTTCGAATTTCCATTCATGGCCACGATAGAGCGTCGATCGTAATTCCCCTTTCGCCGTTCCGCAGATGAAGTCCTTAGGAACGAGATATTTTTGCAGATCAGGATTAAAATCGTATCCTTGATCAAGGATAGCCTGCAGACTGAGTGTCGCTCCTTCCGGAAGCTCGAATCCGGCCGGCTGAACGAAGGTGAAATTCACATCGACTGAGGAACCGTCATTACGGTTTACGCGTAATCTAGCCATGATGATCTCCTTTTTTCCGTCCGGAGTGGTCCCCGGATCGGTGAGGATTGATTGGTAAGGTCCTTACCGCGCCAGCGAGGAGACAATCTCCACGTGACCGCATGTTGTAGCACTTTCCATACTTGCTGTCAATAGTCGAAAAGTGTCATTCCGAAGGGCTGATCCGCCTGTTCCACTTTCGACGATTCCATAGTAGAATGGGAGAACTATGGCGAACCGGCAGGACCACCTCCGCATCCCCCCGCACAACCTCGAGGCCGAACAATCGGTCCTCGGGGCGCTTATGCTTGACAAGGACGCGATCATCAAGATCGCGGACATCGTGCGTCCCGGCGATTTCTACAAGGGCGACCACAACGCGATCTACGAATCGATGCTCGAGCTCTACGAGGATCGCGAGCCGATCGACGTGCTCTCGCTCGCGAACCGGCTCGAGGAAAAAGGCAAGATCGACGCGATCGGCGGATCGTCCTACCTCGCCTCGCTCGTGAACACGGTCCCCTCCGCCTCGAATGTCGCGCACTACGCCAAACTCGTGCAGAAGAAATCGCTGCTGCGCCGACTGATCACCGCCGCGTCCGAGATCGTCGAGATGGGTTTCAACGAGGAGGACGACGTGCAGAAGGTCCTCGACGACGCCGAGCAGCGCCTCTTCGGCGTCTCGCAAAAGTACATCAAGCAGGACTTCGTCCCGATCCACTCCATTCTCGAGGAGGCATTCAACCGCATCGACGAACTCCACAAGAGCGACAAGCACTTCCGCGGCGTACCGACGGGTTTCACGGACCTCGACAACATGCTGTCCGGACTCCAGAATTCCGACCTCATCATCCTCGCGGCGCGGCCGTCGACCGGCAAAACCAGCTTCGCCCTCGACATCGCCCGACAGGTCGGCGTCATGTCCAAGGTACCCGTCGGCATCTTCTCGCTCGAAATGTCCTCGGACCAGCTCGTCGACCGTATGATCTCGTCGCAGTCCGGCGTGGACCTGTGGCGGCTGCGCACCGGCAAGCTCTCCACCGAAGGCGACGGCAACGACTTCCAGCGTATCGGCGAAGGCATCGGTATCCTCTCCGAGGCCCCGATCTTCATCGATGACACGTCGTCGGCCAACATCATGGAGATGCGCACCATGGCACGGCGCCTGCAGGCCGAACACAAGCTCGGCCTCATCATCATCGACTACCTGCAACTCATGGAGGGCCGTTCGCGAAGCGGCGACAATCGCGTACAGGAGATCTCGGAGATCTCGCGCGGACTCAAGCAGCTTGCCAAGGAGCTCAATGTGCCGATCATCGCGCTCTCGCAGCTGTCCCGATCCGTCGAGTCGCGACCCGACGGCATGCCGAAGCTCTCCGACCTCCGCGAATCGGGTTCCATCGAACAGGACGCCGACATCGTGCTCTTCATCTACCGCGAGGACCGGGTGAAGCCGGACACTCCGAACAAGAACATCGCCGACATCATCATCGCCAAGCACCGCAACGGCCCTGTCGGCAAGGTCTCACTTTATTTCGACGACCAGTCCGCGAGCTTCCGGAATCTGGAGAAGTACCACGGTCCGGAACAGTCATAAGTGAAAAGTCGAAAGTGAGAACGGAAACCGAAGGAAAGCATCAACATAGTCGAACGTGAACGATCGAATGTTGATAGCAAAAACGGAATCCGATGCGTTGCCTAAAACATCGCCGAACCAAAGCGTTAGTCGGATGAGACGCGATATTTCACAGTCATAAGAAATTTGAACGATTCCGAAAATGGCATAAAGGTCGAACGTTATGGCAGCGATAGAGCGGTTTGAGGATATACTGGCTTTGGCAGAAGGCAAGGGTACTGACGCGTGAAATTTACGGATTATTCCGCAACAGCAAGGACTTCGGATTCAGAGACCAAATTGAACGAGCTTCCGTTTCAATCATGAATAATGTAGCCGAAGGCTTCGAACGCAAAGGTGATAAAGAGTTTCGGAACTTTCTCTCCATCGCCAAGGGTTCCTGCGGGGAAGTTCGGTCAATGCTCATTCTCGCATTCGATCTGGGATATATCGGGCAGAACGATTTTCAGTCACTTTCGGAACTCAGCATAGAAATATCCAAGATGCTCCATGTGTTCATGAAACGGCTTGAACAGAAGTGATATTTCCCCGAATATTGTTTTCGACTTCCGATCCCGGACTTTCGACTGTGTACTTGAGACTTGTGACTACAAAGGTATGCGTTACCCGAAACCGTTCCAAAACCTGATCACGCACTTCGCCGCGCTCCCCTCCGTCGGTCCAAAGATGGCCGAGCGGATCGTCTTGCACCTGTTCAAGCAGGAGCATGGGAAACTGCTTTCTTTCGCGGAAAGCCTCGAGGAACTTCAGAACCTCTCCCTCTGCACGCGGTGCTTTCATATCGCCGAAGGACCGCAGTGCGATATCTGTTCCGATCCGAAACGCGATCAAACCGTCCTCTGCGTCGTCGAGGAACCGATGGACGTCATCGCGATCGAACGTTCCGGCGGCCACACCGGCCTATACCATGTTCTGGGCGGTGTCATGCGCACGGGCAATGGAGATGATCCGGTCCTCAGGATTCCGGAGCTTATTCATCGCGTGCACGAAGAGGGAGTCAAGGAAGTCATACTCGCGTTGAACCCGACCACGGAAGGCGATCTGACCACGCTCTATCTTCGGAAAAAACTTGCGCCTCTTGGCATTCAGGTTTCCCGGCCAGCACGCGGACTGGCCACGGGCGGAGACATCGAATACGCCGACGAAGCGACGCTCACCTCCGCTATGAAAAACCGCGAAGCGTTGGGATAAAAGAATAGTCACGAGTGACAAGCCGAAAGTCGATAATATGATCGCTATGGCGCTTTATCACGCGGTCGAGCTTTTTGTCGAGGAATCATGCGCCAAACACGGGACTCCCGGAGACCTATCGCATGCTCGCTTGACCGTCGAGTGGATCCGGAAACTCAAGCCGGATGCTAGCGATGCATTGCTCATTGCCGGCATATCACACGATATCGAGCGGGTTTTCAACGGTGACTGGAAGAAAGGGACGGATAATCCGGAAGCATTGAAAAAACACCAGGATATGAGCGCGGAAATCGTCCGGGCGTTCCTTTCGGAACATGGAATGGATAAGACGCGTACGGGCGAGGTCGTGTCGCTTATTTCACACCATGAGGACGGCGGCCCGGGAGACGCGGCGGTCCTGTGTGATGCGGACAGTCTTGCGTACATGGAGGAACGGGGCATTCGAAACGTTCAGCGTTCGCTTGAAAACGGTGAGTCGAGCATATCGGCAATAAAGCGACTGAATTACGTTGTAAGCCGTCTTTCCACTCCCGAGGCGAAAGCGTTTGCAAAGCCATGGCACGATGAGGCGATCAGGATTGTGAACGAACGGGAATAGGACGAGTGTATCACTTACAAAAAATCCCCCTTTCGGGGGATTTTTCTTACTTCGCGGAAATCTTGGTGATCTCGACTTCGGTATAGGCCTGGCGGTGACCGAACTTGATCCGATACCGCTTCTTCGCCTTGTACTTGATACCGGTCACCTTGTCATGACGGTCGTTCGCGAGAATCTTGCCCTCGACCTTCGCCCCAACGAGAACCGGGGTCCCGACGGTCGCCTCCTTGTCGTCACCGACATAGAGCGCCTCAAACGTGACCGTGCTCCCGATCTCCCCTTCGAGCGACTCAACTTTCACTTTCTCGCCTTCGGACACCAGATACTGCTTGCCTCCGGTTCGGATAATAGCCAACATAGCCCTTTTCGGTAAGGTTTTACAATGGTTCAATACTACCGCTTCGGCGGCATTCTGTCAACAGAATGCCTTTTTCCTGCAGCCGGAAGACCTATTCCAAAACCGCCTTTATCCGCCGGACACCGGCCGAGGACGCTTCTTCCTTCTGGATGCGGAAATGGCCGAGTTCGCCGGTACGGGCGGCGTGCGGACCGCCGCAGATTTCCTTGGAGAATTCCCCCGCCGTATAGACCTTCACGGTATCACCGTACTTGGCATCGAACACACCGAGGGCCCCTGAGGCCTTCGCCTCGTCTACGGGCAGTTCCTCACAGACGACCGGCACGTCGGCCTTGATGGCCTCATTCACGAGGTCCTCGACCTGCTTGATCTGTTCGGGCGTCATTTTCTCGGCATGTGCGAAATCGAAGCGCAACCGTTCGGGTGTGATATTGGATCCCTTCTGCGATACGTGCGTCCCGAGCACGATCCGGAGCGCCGCCTGAAGGAGGTGCGTCGCGGTATGAAGCTTCGCCGTATTCTCGTCCTGCTCCTGGAGACCGCCCTTGAACATTCCGGCTGAGGCGGTACGAGAAAGGTCTTGATGCCTCTTTAGTCTCCGTAAAAATTCTTCTTCGCTCGCCATGAGATCTCTCTTATTCAATTCCTCCTGAATCATCTCAAATGGGAAGCCGTACGTTTGATATAAGTCAAAGACGATTTCCGGGTCGACATCCAAGCCCATCGCAGACGGAATTTCACCTTCTTCCAATTCTTTATATCCTATAGGATACAGTTTATTCAGTATCGTTAAAGCTTTTTCCAGTGTCTTTCGAAATTTCTCTTCTTCCTTTCTCAATTCCGAAAGTATAACTTCTCGTCGAGTTTTCAGCTCCGGATAGAATCCGCCGAAATCCCGGATGACGATCTCGGCAATGTCCGTCGTGAAATCATCCTTGATCCCAAGGAGTTTGCCATACCGCACGGCGCGGCGAATAAGACGGCGAAGCACGTATCCGGCGCCGGTATTGAGGGGCGTCACGCCGTCGGCAATCATGAATGTGGCGGCTTTCACATGATCGGCCACGATCCTGAACTGTCGACGAACGTCGACCCAACATCGCTTTCCGTCAGCGATATAGCGTTCATCCGACAGATCGCCGTATTTCAAGCCAGATAACGCTTCGATTTTCGCGAATATGTCAGAAAAATGATCGGTTTCAAATATGGTCGTTTTGTTGGCAAGTACCGCGAGCGTCCGCTCCACGCCCATGCCGGTATCGACGTTCGGTTTCGCGAGCTTCTCATACGTTCCCTCGGGTGTCTTGTTGAATTCCATGAAGACGTCGTTCCAAACCTCCATGATCCGGAACGTATCCACGAGGTCGCCGAACTTTCCCGTTAGCGGCCCTTCCTCGGGACGCATGTCGTAAAACATCTCGGTATCGCCACCGCAGGGCCCGGTTGCGCCTGCGATCCAGAAGTTATCGTCGGTGCCGAGCGGGAAAATGCGGATACCCTCGCCGGCGCATTCGTCGTCCCCCGCGACACCATTGCTGATACCGGCCTTCTCAAATACTTCCTGCCAGACCGCGATCGATTCCTCGTCGCGCGGTATGCCGTTTTCTCCCTTGAATACCGTCACGTAGAGTCGGTTCTTGTCGAGACCGAGCCACTTCGGATCGGTCAGGAATTCGAAGCTCCATTCGATCGCCTCGCGCTTGAAGTAGTCGCCAAAGCTCCAGTTTCCCATCATCTCGAAGAACGTAAGGTGACGGTTGTCACCGACGTCGTCGATGTCGCCCGTACGGACGCACTTCTGCACGTCGGTCACACGCGTGCCACCCGGATGTTTCTCGCCCAGGAGATACGGGACCAGAGGGTGCATGCCGGCCGTCGTAAAGAGCGTCGAGGCATCCGTCTCCGCCGGGACGAGCGAGGCGGAAGGGATGACCGTATGCCCCTTTGACGCGAAAAAATCCAGATATCTCTTTCTAAGTTGGTCCGCATTCATGGTCATACGTTTCATTTACGACTCCATTCTCCCTTTCGAAATCATCGGGTGCGGATCCGTTCGCAATCGAAAAACGTTCACTCATCATCTCGAAGCTTGATTGATCTGCTTCTTGAGTCGGCTGCCCTCGGCCTCAAGCATGACCACCTCGCGTGCCAGCTTGGCATCTTCGGCAAGCTTTTCGCGCAAAGTGACCGATAACCGAGAAACATCAGCGCGAAGGCGTCTGATTTCGGCCGTAAGGGCCGCGGACTTCAGCCGCTTCTTGCGCAGGTCCTGCTCGAAAATGGCAAATTCCGACTGGAGACGATGCAGCGCGTTCGCGCGGTCACGATCGACCATTCCACCACCTCTCCCGGATCGGTTCGATATCATAGCGCGTTCTTACTGATTCGTGAAGCCCCGTTTATGGCTCGGAGACCGTTACAGAGACCCGCTTCGGGTCTTTCGGAACCGAGAACGTCAGTCCTTTCGGCGACAGATCGATCTCGACATCCCTGACTTCCGGATGTTTCGTGAGCGCCTGTTTGATCTCATCCGAATTCTTTCCCAGGAAATCGTTCCGCAACGAGACGGAATCGACGGAAGCGACGAACACGGCGCTTACGCCCGCCTTGAAATGAATCGTCAACGCCTTGAAATCGGCCGTCCCTCCCTCGTAACGGAAGGCGACATCCTTCGTGACATACGGGTCACCGATCATAAGACTCTTTCGAAGGATGGCCGCGGCACGGGCGCGAAGCTCATCCTCCGAAAAAACGAATGCCTTCCCATGGTACGTCGCCTTGTACTCGAACGTGGACGCCAACGAACCGACGGCGGGTACGGACGGATTCCCGATGACCGAGATTTCAAACGTATCCTGAATATAGCGCTCGTTCGAGGCGATCTGTTGTCCGAGCGAATCCGCGAATGACCGGCGGAATTGTTCAAGAGCGTCTTTCTTCACCCTTTCGAGATCGGAGGCGGAAACGGCCGAAGAACCGCCCGACCCGACGGATGAACCGCCCGTCATCGACGACGTGGATTTCCCATAGATTTTACCGGCCTTTGATCCGCCCGCGAAACCGGGAATGGAGAAATCCGATGGACCTATATCGTATGTGGAACCGACCTCGTCGGCAACGACATCGGCTTCTACGACGCCCGGAGCGCTCTGACCGTTCTTAACGGAGGACCCGGGAACCGTGACACCCTTGGTCAGACGGAAAATCTTGCCGTCCGTACCCTGGAAACGCGTGGTCGCGACCAACTGTTGCGCGTCCGGACCGTACGCATTATAAATCAGGATTTTCCCGGTCGCCTTGGATCCATTGCCGGTCGAAGAGCCCGAGGCGGTTCCGGTGACAGTGACATCCCCTTCCTTCTCGATGATCCGGACCGGGACCGTATTGTCACCGGAAAAACTCGAGTCAGTCGTTCCGCCGAATTCCATTTCAAGATCCTGCGAGACGGAGTTCGGCGTGACGACTATGTCCGCCTTCGGAAGCAGAATGAACGCTCCGGTTCCGAGTAGGAACAGTATCGAAATCGTCACGAAGAACGGAAAGAGGATTCCACCCTTCCCTTCAATACGCGTGTCCGGCTCATTTCGGGACGGCTTCCGCTCCCGGGCAGGCCGCTTCGGTCGCTCGGGAACATTTGGCGCAATGGGAGATTCCGACGTACCCGACGAGGAAAAGACGCGCGACAATCTGCCGTCCGGAACGCGCGCGTCAGGAACCCCGAATCGTTCAACGGGCTCGTACGAAGGCACGTCCGATCGAGGAGGGTCATGAGGCACGTGAGTCTCGACCGTCGGTATCGGTGCCGCTGATCTGACCGAGTTGAGCGACGGTAGACGTACCGGAGACGAGTTCCGTACCCGGATACGCTGCCCGGTCGGCGCGAGAGCTTCTTCGACTTCCGGTCGCGGATACGGAAGCGATTCCTCCGGAGTCGCATAAAATGCGGAAGATCCAATGGAATCAGCCGGAGGACCGGCATGATGTTCCGGCATCTCTTCGACCGGCAATTCCCGAATGACCGGCTCAGGCTCACGAACGGCATCCTCGGAATACGGACGGGTCTCAATACCCGCCTTTTCGGCCAATCTCCGTCCGTTCTCGTCCGACGTGACGATGACGACACGCTTTCCGGCTTTCTCGGCTTCACGGAAAAGCATGCGAAGATTCACGATACTCTGTAGGACCAGGGCGCGCTTGGGTACGACGAATACGCTCTCCAACAGCTCCGAGGAACGAAGTTTTCCTACGATGGAGAGGATTTCCTCGTCTTGCGTTACGTAAAATGTCTGTGGCATACGCGCCTGTTCCGATTATTTCCTATCAATCGATTCCATGCTCCTACGCAAGAGATCGGAAAGCATCCGTTCCCCTTCGAGTTCGTCGAGCAGCACCAGGTTCGCAAGACCGAGCGGTGGAATGTCCTGAGGATTCGTCAATGATCCGGTCGTATCCGCGACGTGGATCACATCCTTGGGCTGGAGATAACCGACCTCGACATCATGGCCGAACGGCAATCCGGCAGTCCATTGGCCGGACAGGAGCGATGACCGAATTCCTGGCAACGCGGAACCGCCTCCACAAAGGAAAATCCGATGCGGTAGGAGGTCGGTCTCCGCGAATTCAAGCAGCGAAAGCTCGACGCCTCCGAGCCAGACCCGGCAGTCCTCCTCGAAAATATCGGCGATCTCCGCGGTGCGGTCGGAAGGCAGTTTGCCGAGCGAATACTCGATCTTGAGCTTCTCCGCCGCGTCGAACGTGATACCGAACACCTGCGAGAGGCGTTTCGTGAACGCACGTCCGCCGAGCGCGAACATCTTGGTCCCTTCCAAGCCGCCGTTTCGGACAACCGCGATATCGGTCGTGCCTCCGCCGACGTCGATGAATATCGCGCTGAAATCCATCATGTCCTCCACCTCGATCGCACGCGCGACCGCGTACGGCTCCGCCGCGATACTCAGGAGATCGAGTCCGAGCTCTCCGGCGATCGTCTCGAGCGCACCGAGATGGACCATCGGCGCGTACGCGTTGAATACGCTCATCGAAACGTCCCCACCCTGGAAATTCAGCGGGTTCGTCTTCCGATATCCGTCGATGCGCACGTCCACGAGGGCGGCGTTGATCAGTTTCACCTCGATATCGCTCTGACCGGTCTCCCACGCGAGTTGGCGGCGGATCCGTTCGAACGCCTTTTCCTGAACTTTCTCGATGATCATTCGGAGTTCCTGCATGCCGATCCGGATATTGCGGTTCACCCGATCATAGTGAACCGTGGTCGTCGTTCCCTTGACCAGCTCGCCGGCGATGCCGATGATGCTTTTTTTTACGTCTTTTACGCCCGCGTTCTTCTTCGCCAACGCGATCGCCTCACGCGATGAGACGATGACGCCGGATATGTCGGATACCGCGCCACTCTGCATGTTTCCCGTTTTCTGGAACGTCCGCCCCACCCCGATCACTTCGGCACGCGACGCTTCCCGATCAAGACGACAAATCAAGGCCTTGACGACCTCGGTCCCGATGTCGAGTGCGAGAAAAATATCCTTTTTCCCTTTATTGCCAAACAAACCCATATCGATTGGGAACTATTTTGTGTTCGAATACAGTATAGCACATCCGAACCATCCGCAGTCGGCTGAGACCTCGATCAAACGGCGCTCACCGACAACTCCGAAGAACGTCGCTCCAGTTCATCGATGTCGAGCAAGCCCGCGGACGCGCCATAAGAACCGACGACACTTCCGCTTTCCGAGATGCCGTATCGCAGACCGTCTTCGACGGTCTTGCCATGAAAGGCGACAGCCGCAAAGAACGCGGCCGCGAACGAATCTCCCGCTCCCGTCGTATCGACGACCTTCTCCACATGGCCGATCGGACAGTGCCAGAATCCGGTGCCGTCCGTTCCCCATGCGCCCCGGTCTCCGTCCGTCATGGCGATCTTCTTCGCCCCCATCGAGACAAGCGCGGACAACAGGAATTTTTCATCATTGAGCGATTCGGCGACCGAACCGATTTCCGATTTCATGACGAGCTCGAGCGCCTCATCCTTGTTCAGGACAAGTATTTCGGTTTCGGCGATGGCTTCGATCAAGAGTTTCGGGTTCTCTCGGAGATTGTGTTGCCCTGGATTGAGGGCTATCTTCGATTTTCCGGACTTGGCAGTCTCGAGAATCAGTCGGATCTTCTCTTCCCATCCTCCGTTCTGCGCGCTCACAAACAGCCATTCGGCCCCACGCAGCTTCCCGGGTATGATCTCGAGTTTCTCGTTGGCATCCCGGTTATGAAAAATGGTGCGTTCCCCGCTTTGCGTAAGGACGATGATCGCGGAGAGATCGCTTTCCACCGATCGGTCCACGAATACCCGTTCGGTCGATACGCCCGCATGGCGGAATTCGGAAAGGATCCAGCGCCCGATCTCGTCTCCGCCGATACGACAATATGGGACGGCTCCGACACCGAGTTTGGCCAAAGCCAACGCAACGTTCGCGGCGACACCTCCGACGGCTTCATAGCGGTCCTCTACCCGGTATTTGCCGCCGAGTTCGAAGGCGACCTTGCGTTGCGCGGTCAGATCCTCCGGCGTCTCGAAGATTTCCCCTTCGTCCGTCGGAAAAAAGATATCTTTCGATACCGATCCGATACAGATGACGTCGCGACGTGTGCGGAACTGCATATGTGTTTCAATAGTCCCGATGACCGATCAACCCCTCGTCTCGTCCCAGATGGCCAGGAGGCGATTGTATTTCGCGAGGCGTTCACCGCGCGAGAGCGATCCGGTCTTGATGAATCCGGCATCCGCACCGACCGCGAGATCGGCGATGAAATCGTCCACGGTCTCCCCGGAGCGATGCGACACGACCGATGCGAACCCGTTCGCGCGCGCAAGGTTCATGCACTCGAGCGTTTCCGTGAGCGTACCGATCTGGTTCACCTTGATCAGTACCGCATTGCATGACTTGGCCTCGATCGCCTGAGCAAGCCGCTTCGGATTCGTCACCAGAAGGTCGTCGCCAATCAGCATCGTTTCCTTGCCCCACGCGGCGTGTTCCTTCGAAAGTTTCGCGTTCATCTGCGCCCAGCCTTCCCAGTCTTCCTCCTGCAATCCGTCCTCGATCGAGACGACCGCATACTTGTCGATCCAGTCGCGATACAGGTTCACGATGCTCTCCCGCGTCAATTCGACGTTCTCCGGTTTCAGGGAATACTTATCCTCCGCCTCGTCGTAAAACGAGCTCGCCGCCACGTCGAATCCGATGAAGATATCCTTGCCCGGCGCGTATCCCGCGGCGGTGATCGCCTGATGCAATGTCTCGAGCGCCTGGGAATGACTCTCCATATGCGGGGCGAACCCTCCCTCGTCGCCGACGCCGACCGAGAGATCGGCTTTCTCGAGAATTCCCTTCAACGCGTGGAAGGTCTCGCTTCCGGCACGAAGCTGATCCGGGTAGTCACCGATCCCGTACGGAACCAGCTTGAACTCCTGAGCGGACAGACCCGAGTCACTGTGCTTTCCGCCGTTGATGACATTGAACATCGGCACCGGGAACGACGAGATCGTTTCCCCGAGACCGGCGAGCGAACGGATATGGGCATAAAGCGGCTTGCCGGCGCTGATCGCGGCCGCACGAGCCGCCGCAAGCGAGATGCCGAGGATGGCGTTCGCTCCGAGCCTACCCTTGTTCTCTGTCCCGTCGAGTTCGATCATTTTTTTGTCGAGCGCACCCTGTTCGGAAGCCTCCATACCGATCACCGCCTCGCGAAGCTCTCCGTTCACGTTCGCGACGGCGTTCAGGACTCCCAAACCGCGGTAGCGGCCCTTGTCCCCGTCCCGAAGTTCCACCGCCTCGAACTTGCCCGTCGATGCGCCGGACGGCACACCGGCCACGCCGACCGTTCCGTCCTCGAGCACCACCTTCACCTCGACCGTCGGGTTTCCCCGTGAATCCAGAATCTCCCGCCCTTCCACCTGTGCGATCTTCGACATACGTTCGTATCCGTTATCCGGCTTATATGATCAGTATACCCTATTCCGTCGCCTCACGCCCAGCCGCCGCTTCGAGTGCGATCAGTCCCGGCAACGTCTTGCCGCTCATGTACTCGAGCATCGCCCCGCCTCCGGTACAGACGAATCCCACCTTGTGAATCAGATTGCCCCGTTCGAGTATCGTGAGGGATTCACCACCACCGATCACGATGTTCGCGTCGCTCTCGGACATAGCGTGTACCACGGCATTGGTCCCGGCATCATACGGCTTTTCCTCGAATTTCCCCATCGGCCCGTTCCAGACGATCGTCCGCGCCCGTTTGACGATCTCTATGAACATCGCCGTCGTCATAGGGCCGATATCGAGTCTCCCATCCTCACCCTGGAAATCGGTCGGGAGCAACACCTTCTCCGAGAAGGAAATTCCCTGATCAATCGCCTCGTTCGCGACTTTTCCTCCGACCAGTACCGCGTCGTACGACTGTTCGAACTCGCGAATAAGCGGGAGTTTCGTCTCGATCTTGGCACCCCCGATGATCGCTATGGCCGGACGGTCGGGATTCCGACGGATATCGTTCAATTTATCGCGTTCCTCAAGGAGACGCATCCCGGCATACGAAGGCAGCAGCGCGGCGATCGCCGTCACCGATGCCTGGTTCCGATGACAGACCGAGAACGCCTCGTTCACGAATATCTCGAACGGCGCGGCAAGCGATTCCGCGAACTCCGGGTCGTTCGTTTCGTCTCCGGGATAGTACCTCACGTTCTCAAGGAGCAGCACCTCCCCTTCCGACAGCGTCTCGAGTCCCGCGGTTACCGTTTCTCCGATGCAATCGTCCACGAATTTAACCGTGCGTGACAGCGCGCGCGATATATCGTCCTCAAGCGGACGCAACGAGAACTTCGGATCGCGTTTTCCCTCCGGACGGCCGAAGTGCGACAGGAGGGCTACCCGGGCACCATGAAATGAAAGAATATGGTCGACCGTGTCCTTGGACGCCTCGAGTTTGAACCGTTCCATCGCGTTCCCCTGCGGATCAAGCTCCACATTGAAATCGACCCGCACCAGCACCTTCTTCCCCGTGAAATCGACTCCCGCGATAGTTCGTATATCAGACATATGTGCATTCTTTTCATGATTATCGTCTATCCGCAATGATACTTACCGCATCCGCCCCATACCGAGAAACGCGATAACGACGCCGATCACCGCCATGATGCCGGTCACGATCCAGGCGCGCATCACGATCTTCGGTTCGGGCCACCCTTTCGCTTCGAAATGATGGTGCAGCGGCGCCGCAAGGAACACTTTCTTACCGCGGAATCGCTTGGAAGCGAGCTGGATCACGACACTGCCGCTCTCGAGCACATAGAGAAAGACGATAAGGAGGAGGACGAGTGCTGAATTGGTCAGCATCGCGACCACGCCGAGGGTCGTCCCGAGCGCCATGGCCCCGGTGTCGCCCATGAAGAACCTCGCCGGGTACACGTTGAACCAAAGGAACGCGAGCAAGGCGCCGGATACCGCCGCACAAAACGAGGCAAGATCCATCCGGTTCTGAAAGAAAGAGATGAGCGCGAACGATCCGAAGGCCATGAGCAGGACCCCGCCATTGAGCCCGTCCAATCCGTCCGTCTCATTCGAGGAGATGGCCGCGAACAGGATCACGAAAATGAAGAGCGGGATATACCACCATCCGATGGCGAAGTCCCCCACTGCCGGGACGTGGATCGAGTCCCAGCCGAGTTTCGAATAGAACCACCAGGCACCGACACCCGCGATGACGATGAGCCACCAGAATCGCGAGGCGAAACGCATCCCGCCGCCCTTGTTCGCCCCTATCCGTCGGACACTCATCCAATCGTCGGCAAGTCCCAGGACGCCGGCCGCTCCGAGCACGAACAGCGGAAGCCAGGTCTCCGCGCGACTCAGGAAATCGAGTTTTGCGATGCTGCTCATATCGATCCACGTCGCGACGTACGGGAACAGGTATTCGGACAGGAACGCGAGGACGAGTACCGTTACCCACACGATCACGCCTCCCATCGTCGGAGTCCCCGCCTTCGAGGCATGCAGACTGCTCACGACCGACAACTTGTCTCCCTGCACGGAGGTGTCCTTTATCCTGATACCGATCCGGTACTTGTAAAGGATATTCGTCCACAGCGGCGTAATGGCGAACGCGAACAGAAAAGCGAGAAAACCGGTCACGAGCACCTTGAGCGCGTTGACCACCAGCGGTATATCCTGTATCTGCGCGACCTGTACGATATCGGCTGTCTGTTGCATACGCTTGTACTTCGGATAATTCGATTACTTCCACTCGAATGAAGAGAATCCCCAGGAAAACATCTCCCGGATACTCTGCCATCGGGATGAATCGTCAAGGACGACCGCGACCAGCCGATGCTTCCCGTCGTACGGGTCTGCCGCGACCGCCAACAGCGAATACCCGGCACGAGGAGTGAACCCCGTCTTCGTTCCGAGAAGATTCGTATATCCGAGCATCTGGTCGGTATTGAAGATCTCGTGCCGGTATGCCCCGTCGACCGACGAGATGACGGTCCCCTCCATCCGCATCGTCCTCCACAATACGTCGTAGCGTTGGGCATAGGCCGCTATCCTGGCCACGTCGAGCGCGGAAGAATAACAGCCCTCCTCGGCCACGGGATCATCGAGTTCGAGCCCCGACGGCGTACAGAAGTGCGTGTTCATGAGACCGAGTTCCACCGCACGCCGATTCATCCTCTCGACGAACGCCTCCTGGTTTCCGCTCACATGTTCCGCAAGCGCGATGGCCGCGTCGTTCGCGCTGTTCATCAGGGCCGCTTTCAGCAGATCGCGGACGGCGACCCGCTCTCCGATCCGCAGTCGCACCCCGGTGCAGTATCCGGAACGCGGACAGCCGACGCGCGTCCCTTCCGCATAAACGGCCTTTTCCGATATCGTCACGGACTCGTCGAGACTTTTCACCTGCTCTACGACGATCATCGCGGTCATGAGCTTGGTGATGGACGCGATCGCCCGATGCGCATCCGCATCCTGCGAGAACAGCGGCATCCCCGTCGCGGCATCGAGCAGCACGGCCGAATGCGCCGTCGGTACCGCGTACGTCCCAAGACCCGGTTTTTTCTTCGGCTGAAATTCTGACACGATATCGCGACGTTCCTCAAGGATCGGAGCGGGCTTTTCGATCGACATTCCGGCGACCGTCCCGGAGAAACGCTGCTTCTCGGAAGAAAAGATTCCGCTCTTCGTGAGAAAGAACGACCCGCCGACGACGGACGCGGCGAGGAGGAGGCTCAGTGAGGCGATAGGGATGAATCGTCGGTCCATGCCGGTTTCGGTACGTTATGCGATATCGTCCGACGGACCGCCCTTCACTCCGGTTTCAGGAGCGCTCTCAGTCGATTCGTGCACGGGCAGACGCGCGTCCCGAGACAATTCGGCATATTCAGGAAGCTCCTCGGACGATCCGATGCCGAGCAATTCAAACAATCGGAAAGACGGTACGTATTCGTATTCTCGGGCGTCGAGCGGATTCGGCCGACGCTCGATCAATCCGCGAAGCTGGAGATTCCGCAACGAGAACGACGAGTTCACGCCACGGATCGCGTCGATCGACGAGCGGGTGACCGGTGCGCGGTACGCGACGACCGCAAGCGTTTCCATAGTCGCCTTGCCGAGTGTCTCCTCTCGGTCGTCGACGAGCATGCTCTCGACCTCGGATGCGTTCTCGGGCCTCGTGACCAGTTCGACGTCATTCCCCTTCCTGATCAACGCAAGCCCCGATTCCGGTGCCGCATATTTTTCGGAAAGCATCGCGAGCCCCTCGTCGATCGAGTCCGCGGCAACCGACAGGGCTTTCGCGAGACGCTCCAACGAAATCGGTTCCCCATGAAGAAACAGGAGTGATTCGATCTTGGATGCGACGGATAGTGAGGTGTTGACGTTCATGATATTCCCGTTATGATTCCTCGCTTCTTTTGGCACCGGCCGCGATGCGGATATCGCCGAACATACCGCCTTGACTCACGATGATGAGGCGCTGCTTCGCAAGCTCGAGGACCGCGAGAAACGAGACTATGACCTCCATTCGGTTCTCCGCGACGGCGATCAGCTCGCGGAATCCGTACTCGGCCCGGTCACGGAGCGACTCCTGTAGGCTCGCGATACGGTCCTCGAGACTCAGCACCTCCTCGATGATCTCTTCGACTACGGCTTCCTTGGCCGGGATGTCTCCGAGCACCGACAGGTAGTGTCTGAGCAAGACATCCGCAGAAAGGCCCTTCGGCGGCGAGAACGTCTCGGGCGCACCGAGAAATTTCTCACGGGGATACGTACGACGTCCGGACAAAAACATCTTTGCCATCGTTTCCGAAGCGTCCTTGAAACGTTTGTATTCGATGAGCCTGATCTCGAGATCCTCCATCGATTCTTCCTCCTCGTCGGTAAACGTAAGCACCGGCAGGAGCATCTTGGATTTGATCAGGATAAGCCGCGCGGCTATGACCAGGAATTCCGACAGATTCGAAAGCGAGATGGATTCGCGCTCGGAAGTCAGCCGTTCCAGATACTGGTCCGCGACTTCGGCGAGACTCACCTGTGTGATATCGAGTTTCCGTCCCTCGATGAGTGACAAGAGGAGCTCCAACGGACCTTCGAACTGTTTGATCCTGACCTGATGGGACATACCGTGAAAAATAGGCGTCCGAAACACCGTCCCGACCTGTTCCACGATAGCATATTTCCCGCGGCTACGCCATAAAAAACACCCGGAAGCCTGTTAGGGCCTCCGGGCGAGTCACTCCGCCGTTTTCCGTCGACGGGAACAGCGTCTCCTTACGGGATCATTTCCCATCGTGAAACGAGGAATCGGTCGAACAGCACGTCGAACCAGTAACCCTCGAGGAAACTCCGCCAAGACCATCGCAACCGGACGGCTTCCGAGTGGACGGTCACGGATAATCCCTCTCCCTTCGCGGCATCCTGCAGGATGGTACGCACATGACCGATCCGGTATTCCGCATCGACCAGAAAGACGCAAAATTCCTTTGTATCGGGATAGTGTTCCATCAGATCCTTCAGAAACTCCCGCACATTGTCATGCCGATCTCCCGATATTCCTCTCGTTGAATACCGCTTCCGATCGACTTTGAGTTCCTCGAATTTCCTCGTGATAAACCATTCCGAAGCGCTGACAGCACCCTCAAGATCTTCTTCCTGCCTCCCGGAAATAAATATCATCGGATCGTATTCGTATTCCGCGACATTCACGGTGGTCGCCGTGCACAGCATCACTTCCGTCAGTTCCCTCAGTCCGATGCATTTCCGTCGAAGACCGAGTTGTCGGCGCATGTAGGTGAAACACCGCCACGAAAGCAGTTGTGAGAACCATTCGGGAAGTGGACGACCGTCTGCGAACAACCGTATCCGATGTCCTGCCATATTGACGAAAACCACTCTGACAGCCGGTTCGTACCCCGCATGCTTTCCATTCGGTATGCCCATAGCGACCTCCTCGATTTGTATTGTTTAAGAGCCTTGATAGTGCCGGGAGTGTACGAAAAACGGACGCGCCTGTCAACGCGTCCGCCGCAACGGCATGATCGTCTCCTATCTGCCGGCGAGCTCCGCTTCCGACGGCGTATCGTCGAGCGAGAAGGTCGCGAACAGCGAAACCAGGAGCACTGTCGCGGCCAGGAAAAAAACACTTCGGAGCGGAAACAGCGCCAGAAGCGGTATGG
Organism: Candidatus Fimivivens sp.; assembly: GCA_035560715.1. Lineage (GTDB taxonomy): Bacteria > Patescibacteriota > Minisyncoccia > Moranbacterales > UBA1568 > JAAXTX01. The sequence continues at coordinate 34,242 of DATMYW010000040.1, forward strand.
CCACGAGCGCGCCGACGACGTTCGCGGCGGGACGCGCCGTACGGAAGAACGCGATCAGGTCATCGTCGCGCCCGTCGATCTGCTTATAGAAGTACGCATCGCGCAGGACCTCGATTCCCGCCGCGCCGACACGCGACAGGAACAGGAGCACCCCCCAGAAAAAGAGGCTTGTCGAGGAAAAGAATCCGAACGCCGCGGTGACGACAAGCGCAAGCCCGAGGCTCATGATGAGGAATTCCTTCTCGCCGTACTCCTTGTCCGCGAGTACGCCGAGCGGATACTGCAGCAGCACGAACGGCAACAGCATGACCGTGAACAGGAGGCCTATGTCGTCCCAGGAAAACCCCAGGGACCTGAGGTGGATAGGCGTATAGACGATCATGATGACGTAAAAGATCTCGAGTCCGAACGAGACGAGATAGATCCGCAGGAGATCGCGTTCACGAAGCATCTTCTTCCACGCGCTCCGCGCCTCCATATCCGCGGTATCGGGCGAATGACCGTTTCGCAGGAGGAGGATCGACGCCGCGAGCAGGATCGAATATCCGAGCGTCAGCCCGAAGAATATCCCCGAAAAATCGGCAAGCGCGAGGATCTTGGTGGAAAAGAACGGTGCGAGCATGATCCCCGCGTTCATGATCGTGAGGTGCAGGCCGCGGACGCGCCCCGTCACGCCGTCATCGGAGAACTCCTCGAGAACCACGTCGAGCGTCACCCAGGCGAGGTTCGTCACGATAAGGAGCACGATTGCGAGCGCGGCCGCAGGCCAACCGATCGGTATGACCGACAGGATCGCCGACGCGGCGATGGACGCCAGGATGAGCAGGAAGAACGTCCGGACGCTTCCGCCGACGCGACGTATGATCGGATGCAATACCCACAGCAGCACGAAGACGATCGCGAAGGTCACAAGGTAGAACACGCCGACATTGTCGGAACCGATCACCCGCGCGAAGAGCGTGGACAGGATATACACGAAAAACGAATCCGTGAACCCGAAGACGAACGACAGCCCGTTGACCGCATGCGCCCCCTTCAGCTTCGCCATCTGTTCCCTTCTCTTCCTTGCCCACCCCTTGCTTCGAGTCATAGTGTCTTATTCTTTAGAGTCCATCAGATCGAAGGTCAACTATCCGATTCCAACGAATTTCGGATCTCTTTTCTGCTTCTCCTAACTTTCGGCTTGTGACTTTCGACTTATTTGATACACCCCGCCTTGTACCCCTTCGACTGCGCATCATCGACGGACGTGAAACAGACCAGGTTCTCAGGCTTGATCCGTTTCGCCGACGCGCATGAAGGCAGGTGGTACAGGGTCGAGTTCCTGCTCCCGACGAACGCGCAGTTCTTGGCATCCACCGACGCGGCAACGGAAGTTGCAGCCGGTTTCAAGGGAAGGTTCGTATCGGTCGTCACACCGGCGACCTCGCCGCCTTGGCATTCCGAAGACGGCTTTTCCACGACGAGCGGCCGTGCCGCGATGGAACTCCCCCGGAGGAACCCCGCCTCGAACATGAGCACTCCGACCAGTACCATCCCCGCGAGCGGTAGTATCCGTGTCCGCTCCCGAACAAGCAGATCTCTCATACCGGAAATCGCCCTTCGCATGGCTATCATAGGGTCCTGATTGACACATTTTCCCGTTTGTCTTATCATAGCACACATCGGTCTCATCCTAAATCTACCCCCTATGGCACATCGTAAGGCAGGCGGCTCAACCTCACTCGGTCGTGAATCGGCCGCGCAACGCCTCGGCGTCAAGCTTTTCGGCGGAGAGTTCGCGAAAAAGGGAAATATCCTCATCCGGCAGCGTGGCACCAAGTTCCATCCGGGAGAGAACGTCCTCCGCACGAGCGACGACACCCTGATGGCGATGCAAGACGGCATCGTCTCCTTCAAGCACAAGAAGATGCTCGCCTTCACCGGTAAGCTCGCGAAGCGCATCTTCGTGAACGTCACTCCGAAGGAAGAGACCGTCCCGAAAGCGAAGTAGTCACGCCCGACACCCGAAAACCCCGGATCAATCCGGGTTTTTCATATCCTCATTCCTAAAACGTAGCTTTAGGAATGAAGACTATTTCATACTGATTTCGCACGACCGAAAAAAAACAAAGCCCTCGGAGTTTCCTCGTAGGGCTTTTCGTTCGGCTGAGGTGTGAAGACTTGTGGTCGCTTTCGATTTGATTGGTATTCGGGCGACCGGAAAATGTACACTTTCCGCCTAAATGACTGTCCGCTAATCGGAAGGAATCTGCTCCATGTAACAGTCGAGGCTGTCACCTCTCCCCTTGTCGCCTCTCCCGATAGTGCCTGAGTCTGACTCGGAATACTGCTCCGAAAAGATCCAGGCGTTGGCGATAACGCTTCCCATGGCGTGAAGTTGGGCTGCCACGTTATCGATTATTGTTGATGCGGAACTTCCATCCGGTGCGATATTCTTTTTTTCCTCCATGTCTGCTCCCCAGAGTTCGTTATTAAAAATCCATCAAAACAAAGTATTATACATGATTACATTCGATTGTCAATGTTACTCATATATGCTTCCATCGAACGTCGCTGCCCTACACGAAAAAGCGCCCTATATGGGGCGCCTTGAGCGATACCCCGCCGTATACTTCCCTATGCTCCCCGCTTCGCCGCGGCCTTTATGAACGCGAGAAACAGCGGATGCGGAGCGGCGAGTGACGACTGAAACTCGGGATGAAACTGCGTCCCGAGGAAGAACGGGTGCTCTTTGACCGGCAGTTCGGCGATCTCCATCAGTACCCCGTCCGGCGATGTCGCCGAGAACGTCAGTCCGCCCTCCCGGAGCCGTGCCACGTATTCGGGATTCACCTCGTAGCGGTGCCGGTGACGTTCCACGATCTCCGGCGTGCCATACGCGGCGGCGGCTATCGTCTTCGGCGCGACGGCGGCCGCGTACCCGCCGAGCCGCATGCTGCCGCCGTAATCCTTTCGACGGAGTTTCTCCTTCTGCCCTGGCATGATGTCGATGATAAGGTGCTTCGAGGTCGGATCGATCTCGGTCGTATTCGCATCCGCAAGCCCGAGCACGTTTCGCGCGTACTCGATGACGAGGAGCTGCATGCCGTAGCAGAGTCCGAAATACGGGATCTTATTCTCACGGCAGAAGCGGATCGCCGCGATCTTGCCTTCTATCCCGCGAGAACCGAACCCGCCCGGGATGAGCACTCCGTCATATCCCTTCAGTTCGCTCACCTTTTCGGGATGCTTCTCGTATTCCTGACTGTCGAGCCAGCTGATTTCCGGCTTACATCCCTGGGCGAACGACGCGTGTTTGATCGCCTCGAGCACGCTGATATACACGTCCGAGAGCACGAAGTCGCCCGAATTGAAGTACTTGCCCACGACCGCGATCTTCACCCGCTTCTTCGCGTTCTTGGCACGCGACACGAGCGTTTCCCACTCACCGATCTTGCGCGCCTTGCCGCGGAGCCCGAGCTTTTTGATGATGAGGTCGCTCAGCTTGTCCTTTTCGAAATTGATCGGCACCTCGTAAATACTGTCGATGTCCGGCGCCGAGATGACATCCTCCTTGCGGACATTGCAGAAGGTCGCGACCTTTTCCTTGCGCTTTTCATCGAGCGGCCACTCGGCGCGCGCGATGATGATGTCGGGCTGGACACCGGTCCCATTGAGCGTGCGTACGGCGTGCTGGGTCGGCTTGGTCTTCATTTCTCCGACCTTCGACGGCGTCGGCACGTAACTCACGATGACCGTCAACACGTCCTCGGGGCGTTCGATCTTCATCATACGGACCGCTTCGAGAAACAAGATGTTCTCGTACTCACCGACCGTCCCGCCGATCTCTACGATCGTCACGTCCGCCTCGGCCTTCTTCGCGGCGGTCTTGATCCGTGAGATCACCTCGCGCGGGATATGCGGCACCACCTGCACGCACTGGCCGCCGTACTCGAGGTTGCGCTCGCGGTCAATGACGCTCTTGTACACCAGTCCGGTCGTCATGTAGTTGCCACGGTCGAGGGTGAGTCCCATGAACCGCTCATAGTTGCCCATGTCCTGGTCGGTCTCGTAGCCATCAGCTAGCACGAACACCTCCCCATGCTCGGTCGGGTTCATCGTGCCGGCGTCGACATTGATATACGGGTCGATCTTGAGCGCCGTCACCCGGAGTCCCCGCGACTGCAGCAGCTTGCCGATGGAAGAAACGGTGATTCCCTTGCCGACCCCGCTCATCACGCCACCCACGACGAAGATGAACTTCGGCCGCTTCCCGACGGTTCGTGTTGCCATATCGTTTCCCCGTCCCTCCTACGGTATGAGAAAAAGATGTTAGACCGATTTGCCACCCAGAAAAAAAGGGCGGGGGATGACACCCCTACCCTTCCGACTCCACCGCGATGAGGAACTTGGCCTTGGCGGTTCCGAAAGCCGCCTGTACCGGATACTCCCCGATTTCCTTGATCGGCTTCGGGAGGATGATATGCTGCGCGCCGACCTTCGCGATTCCCTTCTCCGTGATCGCCGTTGCGATCCCGGCCGCATCGATCGATCCGAAAAGCTTGCGCTCCTTCGTCTTCGCCCTGATGACGATACGTGCTCCGGCGAGTGCCTTGGCCGCAGCCTGTGCCTCCGCTTCGACGGACGCCTTGGCGGCCGCCATCTTCTCCGATTCCGATGCGATACGGGCGAGCGTCGCCTCGGACGCCGGCTCAGCCAGCTTCTTCGGAAACAGGAAGTTCATGGCGTATCCGTCCGCGACGCTCTTCACATCCCCCACTTTCCCCACATTCGCGATATCTTTCTTCAGAACGACCTTCATACCCGTTTCGTATGCTTATAATCGGATAAATTCTTCCAACTCAGTATAACCGCGATCCGGAATGGAGGCAAGGGCCAACAGCTAACCCGCGCGCGGTTCCATCGACGCATCGCTCACCGTACGTACCAGGTAATTCTCTAGAACAGCACCTACGCGGTATGCCCTCGCTCTGAGCCGTTAGCTTCTACCGCTCAAGAACGGGAATTCTTCAAAAAAAAGACCGATTCCGCTTTTTCGGAATCGGTCGAACGTTTCAACCGGATCACATGATGACTACCCTGTCCCCCACCTGCATCCATTTGTAGATCCTGACCGCGCTCTCATACAGGAGATGCACGCAACCGCTCGACGACGTGCCGCCGACCAGGACGCCGAAGTGGAGAAACTGCCCGTTGAAATATCTCAACGAGTACGGCATTTGCACGCGGTACAGATTGGACCAATGATTCTTTTCTTTGTTCAGGATACGAAAGGTTCCCGTCGAGGTGACGAATCCCCTTTCAGCCGTAGATACTGCCCCCCAGAATAGCAGCCTTCCGCCTTCGTATGCGGCGAATTGCTGTTTTTTCTTGTCGATGACGATCGTCCTTCCGTCGAAGTCGATGGTCCGACGTATCGAGTCGGGAACATACGATTTCGCCAGGTCCATGTCGATCGGTACGAGTACCTTCCGTCCGACTATCTTTCCGAGGTGGTACATGTCGACGCGGTTGACGTTCTCGAAAACGATGCGTCGTTCCTTGTCGGATCCGCAAATCTTCCAGATGTCGTCGCCCGCCTTCATGACGTACCATCCGAACCCGTCCGGCACATCGGTAGTCTCGACATCCGAACGCGTCAGTCCGACCGCATCCGCACGATTCGAGTTCATGGTCCGGTCGATCATCATGTCGTAATTATCATTGGCGTATCTGTCGTACTCACGGCTTTCGGCTGACAGCGGTTTTGCAGAAAACATGCTCAGAAACAGCGCGATGATCGCGAAAGGAACGAAAGAAACGAAAGAATGGCGATGTGTCATGTCGTGATTGATTTTGATTGTTAAGAAAACTTGACATTCTATTGTACACGATTTTTAACTATTTGTCAATAAGCCTTTCTATTGAAATTTATGGCTTATATATGCTAAAGCCACCGCTAATCTACTAGGGTGGCTTAAAATCATATTCCCTGACAATGTATACGTCCGTTTTGTTCAATTCCGCAATACTTCCAATCTGGAAAGCCGGGTGGTACTACCGGAGTAGTTGCGATTAACACCTTTCACACCGACAATCCCCCTTTCGCTCTTATGATTCCGCACGCCGACCAGACTTCGGTTTCTCGAGACGGTGAGCGCGAGCGGATACCGTTGCTCGCAGTTCTGATATCCGAGGTACCCGAACCATGCCGGTATTTCGAAACACTTTGTGGATTCGGATTCGTTTGTTCTGTACGATATCGGGCATAAGGCTCGCATCTTGACGCCAGCGATACGCGAAGGTACCGCTTTCGCTAAAACAACCTTCGCACCGATAACACGATGATTACGGGTATTTGCTGCGCGGGCCTTCGCCGTAAAAGCAATCGTGCGTTCGCAGCGCCGGGCTGAAACCAGGCGTTTTTTTGGAATGGCGGTATTCACGAGCTGCGATGTCTCCATCGACCCCGATTCGATCTGTTGCTCGGAGATACGGATGGTCATCACCCGCCCATTCTTTATCACTTTGATAGGAATCAAAATCTTTCCCGCGTCACCGTCCTTCCCGTTCTCAGAGAGATATCGGTCAGCCTGATCGTTGATCGCTTCATAGACACCCGTATAGCCATGCGATGACAGGTATGCTCCGATCTTGAGTGAGACGCGATCCGGCCTTGCGATTCTCCTTTTGGTTCCTTCGTCATCCGATGCGGTTGCCGACGACATCGGAGCAGAGGTTGAACCGACCTCATCGCGTTTCGTCTTTGACCCGGACACCATAAGCGCCACTGGATCACCGTTCTTTATCGCCATCACCTGGACAGGCAGATCGATTTGTTCCTTGTTTAAAAACCGATATCTGAGCGCAATACTTACCTGTATCGCGAACTCCTGTCCATCGGGCTCGTATCCCTGTTCGGTAAGTGTCTTTTCGTACCGAACGGCGACCGAATCCGCGTATGCCACCGAAGAATCAGGCAGGCCCTGGGCAAACCCGACGACGGGAAACGCACACAGGAACATCAGCAGGAATCCGAATAGGATCCCATAAACGAAATCTCTCATTATGCGCTCCGTTGGTTGGAATTGATGAACATCGCGAAAGGAATCTTAACGATCTTCCAATCGAAATCTTCATGTAGTTAAAGTACTGACTTTATATTAT
>DATMYW010000041.1:0-52616 GCA_035560715.1 Candidatus Fimivivens sp.
GTGGAAACATAAGTGGAGTAAAATGGCAGGGAAGTGCCAACAAGTGGGGAATTGTGGTGAACCTATGTTCATCGGTGAATATTCGCACAGTATTGACCCGAAGCGGCGCCTCGCGCTGCCGTCGAAGTTCCGAGGGGAACTCGGCAGCCGGGTGGTCGTCACTCGCGGTCTGGACCGTTCGCTCTTCGTGTATCCGATGAAGGTGTGGGAGGAACTCGCGCAGAAGCTCGGCACCATGCCGGTCGGCGAATCCGCGACGCGAAGTTTCGTCCGGTTACAGCTCGCGGGAGCGACGGACGTGGAGCTTGATTCACAGGGGCGCGTGCTGATCCCGGACTATCTCAAGGAATACGCGGGACTCGGGAAGAACGTTGTCGTGGTCGGTCTCTTCAATCGGCTTGAACTCTGGGACGAGGAAGCGTGGAAGGGGTACAAGTCGCAGGCGGAGAAGAATACGGACGGGATTGCGGAGGAACTTGGGAAACTGGGAATCTATTAGTAACTGACAACGTACAACTGACAACTTACAACGTCGAATCCCGTTCCGGTTGTGTGTTGTGAGTTATGAGTTGTGGGTTGAGGTTATGACGAGACATATTCCGGTACTCCTGAGCGAGGCGATAGAAGCACTGAACCTTCAAAAGGGCGATACGGCGGTGGATGCGACCCTCGGAGGCGGCGGGCACACGAGAGCGATGCTCTCGCGCGTGCTCCCCGGTGGGAGGGTGGTCGCGTTCGACGCCGACGAGAGGGCGATCGGGCGTTTCCTCGGTTCCGCGGAGTCGGACGAGGCAGTGCGTGAAGCGACCGAGAAGGGGTCGTTGGTCACGGTGGGAGAGAATTTCTCCCGGATCAGGGAAACGCTCGGTTCTCTCGGTATCGACTCGGTGGATGCGATCCTCGCTGATTTCGGGTTCTCGTCGGACCAGATGGACGATCCGGCTCGCGGATTCTCATTTCGTTCCGAAGGGCCGCTCGACATGCGGCTTGACGAACGGACGGAACGTACCGCGGAGCAGGTTGTCGGTCTTTACGACGAGGACCGGTTGGCGAGGATGTTCCGCGCGTTCAGCGATGAACCGAAGGCGTGGAAGATCGCGAAGGCTATCGTGGCGAGAAGAACGGAAAAGCCGTTTCGGACAACGACGGATCTCGCGGAGACGATCGCCTCGTGTTTTTCGGAAGAGGAACGACGGAAGATGGGGATTCATCCCGCGACCAGGGTCTTCCAGGCGGTTCGGATCGAGGTGAACGGCGAACTCTCGGCGATCGGGACATTCCTTCAGGAAGCCGTGCCGTTGCTCCGTACAGGAGGAAGGATCGCAGTCATCACCTTCCATTCAGGCGAGGACGCGCTCGTGAAGCGCACACTCGCGGAAATGGCGAGGGGATGCACGTGTCCGCCGGAGTTTCCGGCGTGCGTCTGCGGCAAGACACCTCTTATACGGCTCGGGACACCCCGGTTTATCGTCGCAAAGGAAGGTGAGACATCTCTCAATCCGCGGGCGCGGAGCGCTAAACTCCGGTGGGCGGAGAAAGTGTGAAATCGGACTGACAACGGATAACTGACAACTTACGAGACGGGTGGGATTTCGCACTCGACGTTGTGGGCTCTCAGTTGTGAGTTGTCAGTCAAAAAAATAAACACAAACAGGGGGCAAACGGTATGAAACGGGATTATCACATTCGTGAAGGTCGAGAGGTCCGGCGCGGCGGCACGTCGTTTTCCGGCGCGGTTCATCCGGCGGCACTTGTCGGATTGTTCATGTTCTTCCTGTCGAGCGTCGCGTACGTGTACGCGCTCAACCGTGGCGCGGTGCAGGGGTACGAAGTGAAGAAAATCGAGTCTGACATAGCGCAACTGCAGGAGGAGAACCGAAAACTGAGGATTTCCGAGGCGCAGGCGCTCTCGCTTTCGCGGATTGAGGATTCCGCGAAGGGAAAAGCGATGGACGACGTATCGAATCTGAAGACGCTCGGAAGCCGAGGAGCGGTCGCGCTCCGATAGGACCCATACCCATATCCACCTCAGGTCCCACCGCGGATGCGAAGGAAAATGAGCCTGTTGCCTGAAATACCGGTATTTCAGTTTGACACATGGTATTTGAGGTGGATACTCATGCGTATGGCGACCAAGAGAATTGTACCGAAGAATGGGCAAAGGTCCGGACAGAAGCCGACCGGAACGGGAAGAGTGAGTACTCTTCTCTTTTTCGTCTGTCTGATCGCGCTTTTCGTGGTAATCAGACTGTTCCTGCTTCAGGTAGTCGATGTCTCGAAATGGAAGTCTGTCGCCGAGAATCAACAGACCGTGTCCACGGCGTTGGTGCCGGACCGCGGGGAAATCTATTTTAGTGAGGGTGATTCCGTCTATCCGGCGGCCGTAAATCGCGCGTATCCGCTCCTGTACCTCGTACCGCACGAGGTTGAGGACGTTTCCGCGTCGGCCTCGGCGCTTTCCGGTATCGTTTCGGTTCCGGCTGACGAGATTCGGGCGAAGTGTCAGAACCTGGACAATCAGTTCGCGCTCATCAAACGGAAACTCTCGGACGATGAGGCGGACCGGGTGAAACGGCTGGGGCTTCCCGGTGTCTATCTCCGGAACGAGAAGGATCGCTATTATCCTGACGGGAATCTCGCCGCGCAGGTGATCGGCTTCACGAGTCCGGGCGATCCGGGACAGGGTGAGAGGGGGCGATACGGTCTCGAATCCTGGCTTGACGAGGAACTTCGCGGAAAGCCGGGGCAGGTCGACCAGATGCGGGATGCGGGCGGGCGATGGATTTCGACGGACGACCGGGTCATGGTACCTGCAAAAAAAGGGCCTGACGTGGTCCTGACTATCGATCAGGTCGTCCAGCATGAGGCGGAGACCGTTCTGCGGGACTCGGTGGAGAAATATGCCGGCGACGGAGGAAGTATCATCGTCATGGAGGCGGCGACGGGGCGTGTCCTGGCGATGGCATCCGACCCTTCGTTTGATCCGAATGATTATGCCAAGGAGTCAGATTATTCCCGTTTCATGAATCCGACGGTGAGTATGAACTATGAGCCGGGGTCGACGATGAAGCCGATTACGATGGCGATCGGCATCGACGAGGGTAAGGTCGAGCCGGATACCGCATTTTCCGACCCCGGATCGGTGAGCATTTCGGGTTATACGCTCCATAACGCCGAGAACAAGACGTACGGCCATACGGACATGTACGGCGTCCTCAATGATTCGATCAATACGGGCGTCATATATGTGGAGGGGCAGGTCGGGAATCAGCGGTTTGCCGAGCGTATGGCACAGTTCGGTTTCGGGAAAAAGACCGGTATCGATCTGCCTGCCGAGTTGTCCGGGAACACGAGGAACCTTTCGGATATGAGGCGCGACATCCAGTTCTATACCGCATCATTCGGTCAGGGTATCTCGGCGACGCCGTTGCAGCTGATCGATGCGTATCAGGCGCTTGCGAACAAGGGGATCCTCATGAAACCGCAGATCATCCGGAAGTACGTATACGAGGACGGTCATCAGGAAGAAGTGTTGCCGCAGGAGGTGCGACGCGTGGTGAGCGAGGACACGGCGACGAAGATGGGACGGATGCTTGAGGATGTCGTCTTGCGCGGGCACGGGAAACGGGCGGCTGTGCCCGGATACCGCGTCGGCGGCAAGACCGGCACGGCCCAGGTTCCGAAAGAAGGCGGGGGCGGGTATGAGGACGGACTGTCAATCGGTTCTTTCGTCGGGTTCGCACCGATCGGTGATCCGAGATACGTCGTCCTGACCAAGGTGGACAATCCCAAAAACGTCGAGTGGGCCGAATCGAGTGCGGCGCCGATGTTCGGGTCCATAATGAAGTTCCTGCTCTCGTATGCGAAGGTGGAGCCGACGGAGCCGATTCCGGGGGAGAAGTAGGACGAAGAATGAAGATTGAAGAATGATGAATTATGAATAAAGAATACAGGGACATCGAGTCGGGAGTGGTCTGATCGCATTTCAGTGAAATATCGCCTTTTACACGCGACGGAAACGAAAGATTATCGATTTGGTTCATCTCGTCGTTCGCGAGCGACGTGACAGGGAATATAGGGTATACTGTCCGAGTGTGATTCAAAGCGTATGATTTACGAAATCGATCATTTTTTCGTCGATGCTCCGACTCGGCCGTTGGTTTCAAGGGAGGAAGGCGGTCATATCAGGATTTGGGCGAAAGATTCGACCATCACGGACCGCACCCGGCTCGAACCGCGTCAGGCGATCGAATTTATGAGGCTTTCCATGGTGGTAGGGAGGGCTCTGGAGACCGCGATGAACGGCAGGGGAATTCCAGTCGTCAAGATCAATTATCAGGACATGGGAAACTGGGCTTTCAAAAAAGGTGAGACGCCGGTGTTTCATCTGCATGTGTTCGGTAGGGTGCACGGAGTTCCGCATCAGCCGTATCCGGAATTCGTGAATCTTCCCGATCGGTCATCGGGATTCTATGAGGGCTTCGAATCATTGAACGGGGAAGACGTCGTCGCGATACGTTCGGAAATGGAAAGACTGTTTGGCGAAACGCGATACGCTGATGGACAGTGGGGATTTTGAAAACGATATGAACCGAAACGAGGGAAAGAGTGCGAAACGGGTGATGGCCGAGAAGCTCCTCGCGTTCATGGCGGGCGCCGTGCTGCGCAAGTACAAACCGCTCGTGGTCGGCGTGACCGGATCGGTCGGCAAGAGCTCCGCCAAGGAGGCGGCGGCTTTGGTGTTGTCCGGATCGATGCGGACGCGCAAGAGCGAGGGGAATTTCAACAATGAAGTCGGGGCGCCGCTCACGATCCTCGGCGTCGGAACCGGCGGGAGTCCTCTCATGCGGATGTTTTCGGCCGCGGTGCGATTTCCTTTTCTCATCATCTTCCCGATTCCGTACCCCAAGGCCCTGGTGCTCGAGATGGGTATCGACCGACCCGGCGACATGGCCGCGATGCTCCGGATCGTTCCGGCGCGTATCGGTATCCTGACGACTATCGGGGAGAGTCATCTCGAATACTTCGGTTCCGTCGGGAACATCGCCAAGGAAAAGGGGAAGCTCATCGCATCGCTACCTGCGGACGGGTTCGCCGTCGTGAACGCGGACGACGAGCGTGTCCTCGGCACAGGAAAAAAGACGAAGGCCGTCGTGCTGTCGTACGGGTTCGCGTCGGGAGCGACCGTCCGCGCCGACCATCTGCTGCTGCAGGATACGGACGACGGGATCGGTTCGAGTTTCAAGCTGAACTATGACGGGAAGTCCATTCCCGTTCGTCTGCCGGGTGTCATCGCGCGGCACCATGTCGCTGACGCGCTGGCGGGGGCTGCGGTCGGGATCGCCGCAGGCATGCACCTCGTCGATATCGCGAAACGCCTCGAAGCGTACGCGCCGCTTCCCGGTCGGCTCCGGTTCATCGCCGGAAGAGACGGTATCGGATTGCTCGATGACACGTACAACGCGTCGCCGGTATCCGTTCGTGCGGCACTGTCGACGCTTCGCGAGATCCCCGCACGCCGCAAGGTCGTCGCGCTCGGCGATATGCTCGAACTCGGCGCCGGGTCCGAAGAGGCGCACCGCGAACTCGCGGCAGATATTCTCGCCTCGGGGACGGAACTCGCGATCCTCGTCGGGCGGCATATGCGTACCCTCGGCGAAACGCTTCTTTCCGGCGGTATGCCACGCGGGGCCGTGCTCCTGTTCCCGGATCCGGATTCCGCCGCCTTGATCGTAAGGGAAGTGCTCCACGAAGGGGATCTGGTGCTTGTGAAGGGCTCACAGGGACTCCGGATGGAGAAAGTGAGCGAGGCGCTGCTGCGAAGTCCTGACGACTCGAAAATACTCCTGTGTCGGCAGTCCGCGGCGTGGCGATCCAAGCCGTTCGTGCCGCCTTCCGAGTGGACGATGGACGCTCCGGAGTCACTTTGACAGCCGGGGGGGCTGAGGTATACTTGAAGAGTCGGAGCGGTTGGGTTGTAATGAACGTAAACCGAACGAGTATGTCCGAAAGCTATAAGGATCAGGAATTCATCGACTACGTGGTGAAAGCGCTCGTGGATCATCCCGAGGACGTGAAGGTCGCCCGGAAGGTGGACGAGATGGGCGTACTCATCACACTCGACGTGCATCCGGAGGACATGGGCATGGTGATCGGTCGCGAGGGTATGACCGCCAAGTCGCTTCGGACGCTCCTGCGTGTCATCGGTGCGAAGAACAATGCCCGCGTGAACCTCAAGATAAACGAGCCGGAAGGATCGACCCGCGGACACCGGCACGAGGAGGAATCGTCGGCCGGCGCACCGAGCGAAGCCCCTGCGGAGACACGTCATGAGGAAGCCGCCCTGTCGGCACCTATCGCCCATTATCAGGAGCCGAAACGGGAGGAAAAACGCACGCTCGACGACGTGATGAACGATATCCGGCTGTAAAGACACAAACAAAAGTCGGCAGTGAACAGGTAACATGAAAAAGAGACCGGCCCGGGAAATCGGGCCGTTTTTCGTTTCTGGCTCGCCGTCGGCTTTTCTGGTAGAGTGGCAGGGAATGATAAGCCGATTGACGACGATATATGAACGTCATAGAGACCGATATTCCTGGAGTTCTCATTATTGAGCCCGATGTGTTTTCCGACGAGCGAGGGTACTTCAAGGAGACCTACAGCGCCGAGCGGTACAAGGCACTGGGCTGGCCGGATTTCGTGCAGGACAATATCTCGCTCTCCAAGGAGGTCGGGACGCTTCGGGGACTCCATTATCAGATCGCGCCGTTTTCGCAGGGAAAGCTCGTGCAGGCCATCAAGGGCGAGGTGTTCGATGTGGCGGTCGATATCCGTCGCGGTTCGCCGACTTTCGGGAAACATGTCGCGGTGACGCTTTCCGAGGAGAATCACCGGCAGTTCTATATCCCCGAAGGGTTCGCGCACGCGATGCTCACGACGAGGCCGGACACGATCTTCTCGTACAAGTGCACGAATGTCTATTCGAAGGAAAACGAACGGGGGATCCTGTGGAGCGACCCGGCGCTCGGTATCGACTGGCCGATCCGTGAAGGACTGGCCGTATCCGACAAGGATAAGATCCACCCGCTCCTCGCCTCACTCGAATCCGACCCGGCGCGGTGGGAGGAACTGCGGTTCGGAAAATGAAACATACGTCTATGGACGCTTCCGCCGAGGAAACCGTCGATCGGGACACTGACGGTATCGTCGAACCTTGGACGACCCTTTCGAAGGAGATCGTCCACAAGAATCCGTGGTTCAGCGTCTCGAAGGAATCGTTCGTCACGCCGAAGCGGAACGTCGGCGAGTATTTCGTCATCCACACGAAGGATAAAAGCCGTTCCGTGATGATCGTCCCGGTGGAGGGTGATGAGATCGTTCTTGCGAGACAGTATCGCTATCCTACGAAACGATGGTGTCTCGAGGTGCCGGGCGGCGCGGTCGAGAAGGAAGATTCGATCGAGGGTGCCGCGAAGAAGGAGCTGGAAGAGGAGCTTGGTTTCCAGGGTGAACTCCGGAAAGTCGGGGAGTATTGTCCGTGGAGCGGGCCGGCGGAAGAGATCTGTACCGTATACCTGGCGACCGGCTTAACGCATGTCGGGCAGAACTTGGAAGAGGGCGAAGACCTTACGCTTGAACGGATAAGGATAGCGGAGGTCTATCGCATGCTCGATGACGGTGAGTTCACTGAAGGTCAGACTATTGTCGCGCTCTCCTTCGCGAGGAAACATGTGTTTGGGGAGTTCATGACGGATATCGATACCCCCTGAGTCCCGTTCGTCACACTTATTCGGATGACTCCTTTCATCTATCGTATATGATGCGATACAACCCTGAAATGAATATCGGCGTCGGGTCGGCCGAAGCCGAAAGGAAAAAAAGAATAATAATCACCGGAGGAACGGAGGGGATCGGCTATGCCATAGCGAAGGATCTCTTCGCGGGCGGAGGTGATATAGCGATCTGTGCCCGGACGAAGGGGACTGTCGACCGATTTGCCGAAGAAAACGAGGGGGCTATCGCACTTCAGGCGGACCTGTCGGATAGGCGTGCGGCGGCTTCCTTCGTCGCGGAGAGTATTCGGGACCTGGGCGGTTTGGATGCGCTCATTCTTAACGCTGCCGTTACGGGAATGACTGAGGATGACGTAGAGGTGTTCAAAGTGAATCAGGTCGCTCAGATCGCGATGACTCGGGAAGCCGCAGAAGCGTTGAAGAAAAATCATGGCCGAGTCGTTTTTTTATCATCATCCGCGAAGTGCGTCGAAGGGGCGGAGTCATATGGGGCGTCCAAGAAACGGATTGAGGAATGGCTGAAGGAATTTTCCGAGCGCCCCGAGAATGAAGGGATCGCGATTTTTTCAGTCATACCGGGGTCCTGCGATACACGAATGCATATGGACGTTCTGGAACACGGAATCGGTGCCGTCAGGGAACGGACCGAACGGATCGTGAAAGAAGGATCATTGAGGGATCCGGAAATCGTCGGGCGGATCATATCGAAGATGGCGCTGTCGGGAATGAAGTTCGATCCGGAAACGGGTGAATATGACATTCCGATCGGACAGTGTGAGGTCGTGGCGATTTCGGACGAAAATATCGAGGCGGAGCAGATGATGATCGTTCAGGAAGGACCCGCCGCCTGATATTCCTCGCCTCACTCGAATCCGACCCGGCGCGGTGGGAGGAACTGCGGTTCGTCTGAGGCGTTCATGAAGAAAAAAAGCGGCCTCACGTGTGAGCGTGTGGCCGTTAGTGTCTCTGTGTCGCACGGCTACCTGGTAGCGCGGACGACGATTTCTGGGGCGGTCATATGATATTCGACCACCGATATTTTCTTTGCCTCCGGGAGGCGCGGTCCTGCGGCGATACTGCCGAGGAACATGAGGAAGGTCAGCGAATACATCGCGACCCTCGAGCCTGAAATGCAGATGCCGTATCCCATGGCTATACCGGGTTGAGTTGCGGAAAGAACTACTTAACCGTGTATGATACTCCAATTTAGCCGATTTGTCAATAGTGCGTTGATTCGATGCTTGAATAAAGGAATAGTTTGACAAAATAGTATCGAAAATCCGGCCATTTCTCCGTTTGAGCCGTTTCCGACACGGCGGGACTCATGTATACTTGCAATATGGATTACTTCAATCATTCAACCGGAATATGAAACTGCTTGTCACCGGCGGGGCGGGGTTTATCGGGTCGAATTTCGTGCATCATGTCCTGCGGGAACACCCGGATACGCAGGTGACCGTGCTTGATTTACTGACGTATGCCGGGAATCTGGAGAACCTGAAAGAAGCCGAAGGAAATCCGCGTTTGCGGTTCGTGAAGGGGGATATCACCGATCCGGATACGGTAAACCCGCTCGTCGCGGAGTGCGATGCGGTGGTGCATTTCGCGGCGGAATCGCACGTGGACCGATCGATCATGGACCCGGTGTCTTTCGTCCGGACGAACGTATTCGGGACGCAGGTGTTGCTCGATGCGGCGCGCAATCATGGCGGCAAGCGGTTCCATCACGTGTCGACGGACGAGGTCTTCGGCGCGCTCGGGCCGGACGATGCGCCGTTTTCCGAGGACACGCCGTACGACCCGCGCAGTCCCTACAGCGCCTCGAAGGCCGGGTCGGATCATCTGGTCC
Source organism: Candidatus Fimivivens sp. (assembly GCA_035560715.1). Taxonomy (GTDB): domain Bacteria; phylum Patescibacteriota; class Minisyncoccia; order Moranbacterales; family UBA1568; genus JAAXTX01. Next base: position 9,643 of record DATMYW010000041.1, read on the forward strand.
GCGCGTATTTCCATACGTACGGTCTGCCGGTGACGATCTCGAACTGCTCGAACAACTACGGGCCGTACCATTTTCCGGAGAAACTCATTCCGCTTGCCATCACGAACCTGCTCGAAGGGAAGATGGTCCCGGTCTATGGCGACGGGAAGCAGGTCCGCGACTGGCTCCACGTGGAGGATCACTGCCGTGCGATCGACCTCGTGCTCCGCACGGGGACTATCGGGGAGACGTACTGCGTCGGCGGGAACGGAGAGCGGAAGAATATCGAGATCGTGAAGGCCCTACTCGGTATCATGGGCAAGGACGAGTCCGCCATCGAATACGTGAAAGACCGGCCCGGACATGACCGTCGCTACGCGATCGATTTCTCGAAGATAAAGAATGAACTCGGCTGGGAGCCCTCCGTTACGCTCGATGAGGGATTGCGACAGACCGTCGAATGGTTCAAGGAACACGAAGCGTGGTGGAAGGACGTGAAGAGCGGAGCGTACCGGGAGTATTACGGGAAGCAGTACGGAAGATAAGTCTCAAGTCGAAAGTCCGAAAAGCCACAAGCCTATAAAGTCCGTCTGGCAAGTATGTCGGTCATCTGAAACGTGACAGACAAGGCGGTGGTGATGACTGCCGGTGTGTAACGGATGAAACATGGAAATTATGAAGGAACAGAAGGCGCTCGTGATCGGGTCGAAGGGGATGCTTGGACAGGAACTCGTCCGTTCGTTCGGAGATGCCGGGTTCGAGACGAACGGATGGGATTTCGGCGATATCGACGTGACGGATGCCACGGCGGCGCGGGAGAGGATCGTCGCACTCGCGCCGGACGTGATCCTGAACGCGGTCGGATACAATGCGGTTGACCTGTGCGAATCGGACGAAGCGGAATTCAAGAAGGCATGGCGGCTCAATGCCGAGGTGCCCGGGGAACTCGCAAGCGTCGCGAAAGACCTTGGCGCGACGTTTGTCCACTATTCGACCGACTACGTGTTCGACGGGGAACAGCAAGGCGACGGATATGCCGAGGATGCGGAACCGAGTCCGATTTCCAAGTATGGCGAGAGCAAACTCGGCGGCGAGAAATCGACGAGAGGCATCGGTGGGAAATACTACGTGATCAGACTCTCGAAGCTGTTCGGGAAGCCCGCGATATCGGCGGGAGGGAAGCTGAGCTTCTTCGCGAAGATGGAAACGGTCGCGCGCGAGAATGGCACGGTCTCGGGGGTCGATGACGAGAACGGATGTTTCACGTATGCACCGGATCTGGCCGATGCGACACGCTCTCTGGTGCTTGATTCGGCTCCGTCCGGGGTGTACCATCTGGTAAACGAGGGGCCGGCGACCTGGTACGGGGCCCTGCGTACATATTTCGGCATCAAAGGCATCGAAGCGGACGTTTCTCCGGTGTCGGGAGACTTGTTTCCGCGGCCCGCGAAGCGCCCGAAGGATTCGACCCTGCGGAACACCAAGCGGCCCGCGCTTCGGAGTCTCGATGAGGCGCTGTGCGCGTTCGCGGCCGTGGAATAACGTCTCTCCTTTCAACGGACCGGTATGATTCTTTCGATTCTATTGACCGTTATCGGACTCGCGCTGTTCGAGGCCGTGTCGAGCATCGACAACGCGGTCATCAACGCGGAGGTGCTCGCGACCATGGGGAAAAAATCCCGGCGGTTCTTTCTGACGTGGGGAATCTTCCTCGCGGTATTCGTGGTGCGCGGGCTCCTGCCGTGGCTCATCGTGTGGGCGACGGTACCTTCGCTCGGGTTCCTTGGGTCGTTCACGGCGACCTTCTCGAACGATCCGACGGTCGCGCATGCGATCGAATCGTCCGCGCCGATCCTACTCATCGGCGGCGGCATCTTCATGATCTTCCTGTTCTTCCACTGGCTGTTCCTCGAAGACAAGGAATACGGACTCGCGGCGATCGAACCGTTCTTCAGTCGGCAGGGGGCGTGGTTCTATGCGACCGTGTCGGTCATTCTGGCGGCGGTCGTTTGGTTCGCGCTCAAGCAAAGCCCATTGCTCGGATTCGGCGCGGTTATCGGTTCGACCGTCTTTTTCCTGACACACGGGTTCCGCCAGAACGCCGAGATGGTCGAGTTGGAATTGGCCGGCGGGAAGTCGACCCTGTCCGATCTGAGCAAGGTGCTGTTCCTTGAGGTGATCGATCTTTCGTTCTCGATCGACGGCGTACTCGGTGCGTTCGCCTTCACGCTTTCAGTACCGCTCATTCTCATCGGGAACGGCATCGGAGCGATCATCGTGCGACAATTGACGGTGGCGAATATCGAACGGGTGAAACGGTACGTCTTTCTGAAGAACGGCGCGATGTATTCCATCGCGATCCTGGGATTCGTGATGATCGCGGATTCGTTCGGCGCGGAACTGCCGAGCTGGTTTTCCCCGGTTTCGACGGTCGCGGTCATCGGATTCTTTTTTTGGAAGTCGGTCCGGTTTTCGTCCGTGGTCGCAACCAATGCCTAATCGTATCGCTATGAACACATATCGGTCACTCAAAGTATCCGACAGGGAGGCATACGACGCACTCAAAGGGGAGATGCGTCGTGAAGAACAGGGACTCGAACTGATCGCTTCGGAAAATACCGTTTCCGAGGCCGTACTCGACGCGCTCGGTTCGGTGTTCACGAACAAGTATTCCGAAGGATATCCGGGCAACCGCTACTATGGCGGACAGGATTACACGGATGTCATCGAGACGCTCGCGATCGATCGCGTGAAGCGGTTGTTCGGCGCGGAGCATGCCAACGTGCAGCCGCTTTCGGGAGCGTCGGCGAACCTGGCGGCCTATGCCGCGACTCTGTCTCCGGGAGATACCGTGCTCGGCATGGATCTCTCTCATGGCGGCCATCTGACCCATGGGCACCCGGTCACGCTCCCCGCGAAAGTGTTCAGGTTCGTACGGTACAAGACGGAGGCGGACGGAACCATCGACTATGACAAGCTTGAGGCGCTTGCGAAAAAGGAGAAGCCGAAACTTATGCTTGCGGGATTTTCCTCGTATACGCGGCAGCTCGACTACGCCCGGTTCGTCGAAATCGCTCGCAAGGTCGGCGCGGTCACGATGATGGATATGGCGCATATCGCCGGGATGGTTGCCGGATCCGCCCTTCCGAATCCCGTGCCGCACTTCGATATCGTGACGGCGACGACGCACAAAACCCTGCGCGGTCCGCGTGGGGGGCTCATCCTCTGCAAGGAGCCGTTCGCCAAGGCGATCGACAAGGCCGTGTTCCCGGGCGTGCAGGGCGGTCCGCACATGCATATGGTGCTCGCGAAGGCAGTCGCGTTCGGCGAGGCGCTCCGACCCGAGTTCCGCGAATACGCGAAACAGATTCTCCTCAATGCGAAGGCGATGGAAGCGGAACTCGTCGCGCTCGGGTACGCGATCGTCTTCGGTACGACCGAGAACCATATGCTGCTCATCGACACGGTGAAGAGTCGCGGAGTATCGGGGCAGGACGCGCAGGGCTGGCTCGATCGTGCCGGAATCACGGTGAACAAGAACGTCCTTCCGGACGATCCCCGCGGACCGATGGATCCCTCGGGGATACGGATAGGCGTCCCCGCATCGACGACGCGGGGCATGAAGGAGGGCGAGATGGTGCAGATCGCGCGATGGATAGATCGGGCGCTCCTCTCGGACGGGAAGAAAGGAATCCTCTCCGCCATACGTAAAGAAGTGAAGGCGCTGTGTAAGATTTTCCCGATTTATCACTGAACGCTTCCCCGTTTGATTCTTGGTTCATAATTCCCGACTCCTGATCCATTATTCTTCAAGCATATGAAAGGCATTATTCTCGCCGGTGGAACCGGCACGCGACTCCTGCCGCTGACGGCGGTCCTGATCAAGCAGCTCCTCCCGGTCTATGACCGTCCTATGATTTTCTATCCGCTCAACACGCTCATCCAGGCGGGCATACGCGATATCCTTGTCATCGTTCCGCCGGAGTATTCCGGAAGCTATCTTAATCTGCTCGGATCGATGTTCCAGAAGCGCGCGGTGAACCTCACGTTCATCGTCCAGAAGCGGCCGGGAGGGCTGCCGGAGGCGTACATCCTCGGTGAGGACTTCCTTGACGGTGGGGCGTCCGCCCTTATTCTCGGCGACAATATCTTCGAGGACGATTTCTCGGAGGCGGTCGAGAATTTTCAGTCGGGCGGACGGGTCTTCGCGAAACAGGTTCCGGATCCGGAGCGCTTCGGGGTCGTCGAGTTCGATGAGACGACCGGGAAAGTGATCTCGATCGAGGAGAAACCGGTCGAACCCAAGAGTCATTTCGCGATTCCGGGCTTCTATCTCTATGATGGTAAGGCTTCGGAAATCGCGAGGGGCGTGAAAGCGTCTGATCGCGGCGAACTTGAGATAGTCGACATGCACCGGTCATATCTCGACCGTGGCGAACTCGATGTGCGGACCATCGATGGCGCGTGGTTCGACGCGGGGACGCATGATTCGCTGCTCGAAGCCTCGAACTACGTCAAGGAGAAGGATTTCCGAAGTCGATTCCATCCGATCGTGAACGAGGCGATAGACGAATTCAATGCGGAGTTCAAGCGGCTTGCCACCCTCAAAAAATAGCCTTGTTCCCGGGGTGTCACGGGGAATGGTATACTGGTATCGTATCCGACTAATCAGTCAGCTTCCGATTATGAGCAAGGAGCCCATGCAGATCAAGAAGGCCATTTTTCTCGTCGCGGGATTCGGGACGAGGTTCCTGCCGGCGACGAAGGCACAGCCCAAGGAGATGTTGCCGATCGTCGACAAGCCGGTCGTGCAGTACCTTGCCGAGGAGGCGGTCGCGTCAGGCATTCGTGAGATCATCTTCGTGACCGGACGCGGGAAGCGCGCGATAGAGGATCACTTCGACGTCTCTTACGAGCTTGAGGACACGCTCGTGGAAAAGAACAAGCATGATCTTTTGGAACAGGTTCGGTCGATCTCCGGACTCGCGAAGTTCTCGTATGTGCGCCAGTCAAAACCGCTTGGCGACGGACACGCGCTCTTGCAGGCGGCACACCTCGTGGACGACGACGAACCGGTACTCGTGTTTTTCGGCGACTGCATCTACGACAGCGATGTTCCGGCTGCGAAGCAACTTATGGACGCATATGAGGAGTATCGGACTCCGATCATCGGGGCGGCGGAGATCGCGCTTGAGGATGTGTCCAAATTCGGCGTGGTAGCGGGCGATCCGGCGGGGCAGCGTGATATCCGCGTCACCAGGATGGTAGAAAAGCCGAAGCCCGAAGAGGCACCCAGTCGGGCGGTCGCGGTCGGGAAATACGTCATTACCCGCGAGGTGTTCGATATCCTTTCCGGGATGGAATATGGGAAATCCGGCGAGATCCGGCTTGCGGACGCGTTCGATAGCATGCTCGAGAAGGGTTCGCCGATCCACGCGCGTATGCTCGTGGGAGAGTGGCTTGATACCGGCGACAAGTTCAATTTTCTCAAGGCGACGATCCATTTCGGACTGAAGCATCCGGAAGTCGGTGACCGACTCAGAGGGTTTCTCAAACAGCTTTCCTTGTAGGGAAGTCAGTCATAACAAACGAAGAAGCGCGCCGGTTCCGCTCGGGACTGTGAGCTTTCAGACCGGAATGTACTGGATATTTCTCCTGCTGTTCCTATTCATTACGGCGACCCCGGAGTTCGTTAGGGGCGTCAAGTTCGGTTTGACCGAGGATATGGCGGAGACGCTTGTCGTGTTCCTGCTCGGTGCGACCGGATTCGCGCTTTTTTTCCTGAAGGAAAAATCCTTCCTTCGTCAGGTTAGGGAAAAAATACTTCTGCAGAGGGAAAAATCCGACATATCAAAGGATCTTTCGGAGTCGTATTCGTATATCGGCGAGACGAACCGGCGCCTTGATCTCGTGAAAGGATTGGTGCTCTCCGTTCCGGAGATGACGGAACGTCTGCGGCGTGGTGAGAAGCGGAAGGCATATCAGTCGTATGAGAAATCGGTGCTCATGGCGTGCAAGTCGGCAGCTTTCTTGATCCGGATCGTTGATACGGAACAAGGAGTGATCGAGAAGGAAATCCGCAATGGCAAAGTATCATCGTGTGCGGCTATTCCGGTTGAGACGCTGATTCGGCCGGGAAAAAAGCTCTACGAGGAGAATGGGTGTGTCATCGCGCGTTCGAGCGGGGCGATCGACGGATGTGCCGCCTATCTTCTGTTTCCGAAGACGATGAATCGGATCGAGGATCCGGACATGCTCGTGGCACTAGCCACACAGAGCCTCGTCCTGTATTTTCTCGAGCGGGTAGAGTGGAAGAACGACGGTTCCCTCGTTACGAAGTCCTTGAACCGGAAAAACCGATGAGAATCGGCATCGATGCGCGCTTTTTTGGTCCGGTCGGTAAGGGGCTGGGGCGCTATACTGAGAAACTTATCCAATATCTCGAACGCGTCGCCCAAGCGGACGACGAGTTTTTCGTGTTCCTTCGGAAGGAAAACTTCGATTTGTATATGCCGATGCATCCGGGATTCAGGAAGGTTCTCGCCGATTATCCTTGGTACACTTTTCGGGAGCAGTTCCTGTTTCCGGGCCTGTTGCGTTCTTACGAGCTTGATCTCGTCCATTTCCCGCATTTCAACGTGCCGATTCTCTATCGCAGACCGTTCGTCGTGACGATCCACGATCTCATCTTGCTTCACTTTCCGACGGTCAGGAACACGACGAAGAGTCGACTGACGTACGGGCTGAAGTATCTCGCGTACCGACTGACGATCCGTTCCGCGATCCGTCGAGCAAAAACGGTCTTCGCCGTATCGCGTTTCACCGAATCGGATATCGTCGTGAAGTTTCCTGTTGCGGGTGGCAAGACCGTCGTAACGTATGAGGGCTGTGATTTCGGCGAAGGTTCCGACGCGATCGAGGAGTCGGAACCCGGGACCGTACGTGCTATACTGAAGCCATACTTCCTCTATGTAGGGAACGCGTATCCGCATAAGAACCTCGAGGCGTTCATCCCGCTTTCGAAACGGTTTCCCGACGTGCGGTTCGTGCTCGTGGGGAAGGAAGATCATTTTTATCGGAAACTTCGCGAGTCTGTGGAATCGGCCGGTGCGGAAAACATCGTGTTTACCGGTTTCGTGCCGGATGGCGGGCTTACGGAGCTGTACCGTTGTGCCGAGGGATACGTGTTTCCGTCACTGTACGAGGGATTCGGATTGCCTCCTCTTGAGGCGATGTCTTGCGGAACGCCGGTAATCGCTGCGAACCGCGGTTCGCTTCCGGAGATCCTGGGTGACGCGGCCCTGTATTTCGATCCGGACGATCCGGATTCGGTGTCGGAGCAGGTGAAGCGGATACTTCGCGATCCGGGACTCGCTTCCGAAATGTCAAACAGGGGGCGTGAACGCGCGAAGCGTTTCAGGTGGAGAGGCATGGCTGAACGTACGCTTGAAGCCTATCACCGCACATGTAAGCCGGTATGAATACGAATAGGCAACCGTCGAACATGACGAAGGAACCGAGAAAACACATATTGCCGCAGATGTTCGACGTCCGCCCGACGGACCGGTCGGGAGGTTTGGATTGGGAACGGATTCAGGCCGTAGGTTCGTTTCGTGACCGCTCGCATACCGGACGGGCGGACATGGAACCGGTTTCGGAGCGCATTGACAGTGGCACGGAAGTGCATGATGTACGCGGATCGGACCGGGAGTCCCATCGTATCTATCGGCCGCTGTATCATGCCGACATCGATCGGTCCGGCTGCGGTCCTGTCGATCCGATAACGGACGAATCGTCGGCCACGGTTTCCGAATATGATCGACAGCCTTTTTTCGACGATCCCGAGACGACGATCGAAGAGCACTTCGAAGAATCCGAATCCGTACCGGTTTTCGAACGGACCACCCATGGCTCTGTCTTGTCGCGACTTCGGAAAAAGCTTTCAGACATTCGGCCGATCCGGTTTTCCTCTATCCGATTCCGCATGATCATGATTCCTCGCAGCGTGCTGTTCACTGCCGTGTTCTTCCTCGTTCTCGGCGGCGGAATCGTTTCGGTACGACGTCTCGTATCGCTCAAAGGGGAGGTAATGGGTGAGAGTGTGACGGGCGCGACGCTTGCGCAGAAGGCGGTGGCCGACCTCGAATCCGCCGATTTCAATGCCTCGTCAAGGGATTTTCAGCAGGCGTATACGGCGCTTTCGGAAGCGTCCGATTCGCTTGGAACGGTTGGAAACGGACTTGCGCAGGCGACCGCATTCATTCCGGGTCTCTCCAGGATATCGTCCGGTCAGGGACTTTTGGAAGGAGCGAAGCATCTGTCCGCAGCGGGCGTTTCAATGAGTCATATGCTATCCCTGCTTCCCGTTTCAAAATCCGGTCCGGGTGTTTCGAAGCCCGGCAATCTTTCGTTTCTCGATCTCGTTGACGAGGCACAGAGGGATTCGGCTTCGGCCGCCGCCGATATCGAGGCGGCTCGAAAGGCCTTCGATCGTGTCCGGCCCGAAGATGTTCCTGCTGATCGGAGGGAGACGTTCGTTTCCATACGACGGAAACTTCCGGTGATAGCGGCGGCGCTCGACGGGTTCGATAAGAACGCCGGTCTGGTCCGCGAGCTCCTGGGCGAAAACGGGCCGCGTGTCTACCTGTTCCTGTTCCAGAACAACGCTGAGCTTCGACCGACCGGTGGGTTCATCGGGAGCTACGGACTGCTGAAGGTGGACAACGGACATATCGGGAAACTGTTCGTTGACGGTATCTTCAATCCGGACGGTCAACTGAAGGAAGATATCGTTCCACCAGCGCCGATACAGAAGGTGAGCGCGGCCTGGAGTCTTCATGACAGCAATTGGTGGCCGGACTTTCCGAAGTCGGCGGAAAAGGCGATGTTCTTCTATGAGAAGACAGGCGGGCCGACCGTGGACGGCATCATCACTCTGACTCCGACGGTCATAGAGGACCTCCTCCGTCTGACGGGCCGGATCGACATGCCGGAGTACGGCGTGACGATTGATGCGGATAATTTTCAACAGGTCGTCCAGGCGGAGGTCGAGGAAAACTATGACAAGTCACTGAACCAGCCGAAAAAGATTCTCGCGGACATGGCGCCCGTCATGTTCGACCGGTTGTTTTCGATCCGGAGCGGCGCGGGACTCGTCTCGCTTGCGGACATGCTTTCCCGTGCGCTTGATCAGAAACAGATTCTCCTGTATTCCCCGAATGACGACGTGGAGGCGCTCGTCGACCGGGCTGGTTGGTCGGGAAGGATGCTCGAAACCCCGCGCGATTACCTGAGTGTCGTGCACACGAACCTCAACGGATTCAAAACGGATGCGGTAATCGAAGAGAAGATCAGTCATGTCGCTGTCGTCCAAATGGACGGATCCGTCCTTGACACGGTTCGGATAACCAGGAAACATACTGGCGGAAACACCCCGTATGACTGGTTCAACCGGGTAAATTCCGACTATTTGCGCGTGTACGTCCCGGAAGGATCGGAACTCGTATCCGCGTCGGGACAGACCTATGAGTTTCCCAAGGCTCCGCTCGAATACGATGCGCTCGGGTTTCGCCGCGATCGCGACGTAATGATAGAAGAAAACGCGACGAAAATCGATCGGAGCGGCACACGGATCTCCGAGGAGTCGGGAAAGACCGTTTTTGGGAACTGGGTATACGTGAGTCCGGGGGAGAGTGTGACGATCGAATACGTGTACCGGCTTCCTTTCGGGGTGTCTCCGCAAGGCGGCGACCCGGCGTCGTACTCCGTACTGTTTCAGAAACAATCCGGCTCCGAGGGGAGTACGCTTCATTCCGAACTTTCCGTTCCGGATCGATTTACGGATGAGTGGCATTCGGACGGGCTCAGCCGGACCAAGGGTGGCTACGCGTTCGACGCGACACTCTCGACGGACGCGTATTATGCGTCGGTCTTTTCCGCGAGATAAAGAACTATGTCTGATTTTTTCCGTACACGATTCGACGTCCTGCGAAAGCTCGTCGAGGCACAGTCCGAAACGGTCGGCGGCGCGGCATTCATCATTGCGGCGGCCGGTATCGCGAGTCGCCTTCTTGGGTTCGTCCGCGATCGGTTGCTCGCGGGGCATTTCGGTGCGGGTGATACGCTTGATGCCTACTACGCCGCGTTCCGCATCCCGGATACGCTCTACAATCTGCTCGTGATGGGCGCATTGTCCGCGGCATTCGTGCCGATTTTCACGGAATTGATCTCGAAGGAAAAGAAGGAAGAAGCGCTCAGTCTCGCAGCCGGCGTCCTGGAATGGATTCTGGTCTCACTCGGTGCGCTGTCGTTTCTCGCGATCATCGCGGCGCCGACCATCGTTGCGGTGCTCGCACCGGGCTTTCCCGAGGAGAAACGCGCCATGACTGTCGGTCTGACCCGGATCATGCTCCTCTCCCCATTGTTTCTCGGAGCCAGCGCCGTCTTCGGCGGGATGCTCCTGACATTCCGTCGTTTCACGGTCTACTCGCTCGCGCCGATCATTTACAATGTAGGAATCATCACCGGCATCTCGGTACTCGTGCCGATGTTCGGTCCGTCCGGACTCGCGTGGGGGGTCGCGCTCGGCGCGCTTCTTCATATGTCCGTGCAGATCCCGTCGGTACGGAGCCGTGGATTCTTCCCGGCACTGTTCCGACGGCGTCTCAGTTTCGACGGACCGGTAAGACGCGTCGTGATGCTTATGATTCCGCGGACGCTCGGTATAGCGGCAAACCAGCTCAGCCTCTTTTTGACGACCGTCTTCGCATCGATGCTCGCGTCGGGCAGCTTGGCGATCTTCACGCTCGCCTCGAATATCTCGGCGGTTCCGATCGGGCTTTTCGCGGTATCGTTCTCGCTCGCAGCGTTCCCTACGTTATCATTTTCCGCCTCCGAGAAACGTAATGGCGAATTCTTCGCGACGCTCTCGGATACCACGAAGCGCATCCTGTTCTTCGTCGTGCCTGTGGCGATGTTGTTCATCGTTTTCCGGGCACAGGTCGTCCGTATCGTCCTCGGGAGCGGTCAGTTCGATTGGAACGACACGATCTCGACCTTTAATGTGCTTGCGTGGCTTTCAATCAGTCTGTTCGCACAGGCGCTCATCCCGTTGTTCGCCCGCGCGTTCTATGCGATTCAGGATTCCAGGACCCCGTTCTTTTTCGCGGTCCTCGGCGAGGTGATTTACGTCGCCTCGGCGCTGCTCCTTTTACCGCAATACGGTACGAACGCGCTTGCCATCGCTTTTTCGCTCGGGAGCGTCGCGAACTTCCTTTTTCTGCTCCTGTCACTCCGAAAGCGGATCGAGGAATGGAACGACAAACAGTTTTTTCGCGAAAACGCGCTCATATTCCTTGCGGCAATCCTCGCCGGTGCCGTGGCACAGTTGTCGAAGTTCGTCTTCGCGTTTTTCACGATGTCGCCCCTGGATACGTTTCTGAAGGTCTTCCTGCAGCTCTTGTTCGGCAGTTCGCTCGGGCTCGGCACCTTCCTGCTCCTTGCGAACTGGTTCAAGATCGGCGAGATCCGGTCCTTGTGGAAGTTCATCCTGTCGAAGGTTCGCCGCAATCCCGAGGTCATCCCCGCCGTCGAGGGTCATCCGGAGAAGGGGGAGTGGTAGGAAGACGGTCTTAAGTCAAAAGTTGAAGGTCAAAAGCACGCTCTGTAGACGTACTCTCGAGGAGTATGAGCAAGAGCGCAACCCAAACCGTAGTGCGGGGGTTTGCTAATCCGACAACGGGAAACATATGGCAGAGGTGCGGATCCTGATAGAGGGATATGCGAAGGAGGTCGATGGTATGGAATACGCGTGTTCGTCGGTCACGTTGGTTCGGGCCGGGCAGTCGAATATTCTCGTCGATACGGGTTCGAACCGGGAGCTCCTTCTGGAAGCCTTGCGGAAAGAAGATCTTCGTCCGTCGGATATCGGCATCGTCGTTCTGACGCATACCCATCTCGATCACTGTATGCTCGTCGGCATATTCGAAAACGCCGTGATTCTTGATGGTGATTCCGTCTACTCGTTCGACGGGAGAATCTCCGGTCATGACGGAATGGTTCCGGACACCGACTTGGAGATCGTTCCTACACCCGGTCATGACCAATTTCATTGCGCAGTCCTCGTGAACACGGCCGAGTACGGGAGGGTGGCCATATCCGCGGACGTGTTCTGGTGGGTCGACGCCGAAGAACAGAGAACGGATGAAACCAGTCTTCTGGAACGTGAGGATCCGTATGTCAAGGATGCGGACGCGTTACTCGCAAGTAGGAAGATGATCCTGGAGCGGGCCGACTATATCGTTCCCGGTCACGGGAAGCCGTTCTTCGTAAGGAAATCGGAATAGTCGGGCGCCTTGATTCTTGAACCGTTTGCGGGTATAATTCCCATTCGTTCCCGTTTTTGGCCGTATCATAGGATTATCCGTCATCACCCGACATGGACCAGCGACTTATCCGAAACTTCTGTATCATCGCGCATATCGACCATGGGAAATCGACCCTGGCCGACCGGCTTATCGAATTCACGCATACCGTGGAGGATCGGAAAATGAAGGAGCAGCTGCTTGACCAGATGGACCTGGAGCGCGAACGCGGCATCACGATCAAACTGCAGCCGGTCCGGATGCGGTACCGGAAGCAGATAGCAGACAACAGGGAACAGGTAACGGGGAACAAGGAACAACCGACCGAGAGCGGGCAGCCGACGATGTCCGAAAAGCAGTCCGATACCGATTACATTTTGAACCTGATCGACACGCCCGGGCATGTGGATTTCCATTACGAGGTCTCACGTTCCCTTGCCGCCGTGGAAGGGGCGGTGTTGCTCGTCGATGCGACGAAAGGCGTGCAGGCACAGACTTTGGCGAACCTCTATCTCGCCATCGAGCAAGGGCTGGAAATCATTCCGGTCGTGAACAAGATCGATCTGCCGAACGCGCAGGTGGACAAGACGAAGAAGGAGATCGTGCACATCCTCGGCTGCACCGAGGACGAGATCCTGCTCGCGTCCGGCAAGACCGGGCTCGGGGTCCGCGAGATACTGGACCATATCGTCGAGAAGGTTCCGGCGCCCTCGGGTAATCCGGAGGAGTCATTGCGCGCGCTTATCTTCGATTCGGTTTACGACGCGTACAAGGGCGTCGTCGCGTACGTGCGTCTCGTCGACGGGACGGTGTCGCGCGATACGACTCTCCACATGATCGGGACCCGACAGGACGCCTCGGTCGTGGAGGTCGGCACCTTCGCACCGCAGTTCGTGGCACGCAAGGACCTCTCCGCGGGCGATATCGGCTATATCGCAACAGGCTTCAAGGACGTGTCGTACTGTCGCGTGGGAGACACCGTGACGGTCGCGCCGCGTGACCGCGAAGAGGTGAAGGTCGCGGCGCTTCCCGGGTACCGCGAGATGAAGCCGGTCGTCTACGCGAGTTTCTATCCGCTCGACGGCGGGGAATACGCGGTGATGCGCGATGCGCTCGACAAGCTCCGGCTCAACGACGCGGCGTTCGTGTTCGAGCCGGAATCGAACCAGGCCCTCGGCCGCGGGTTCCGCTGCGGATTCCTGGGACTTCTTCATATGGAGATCATCCAGGAGCGGCTGCGCCGTGAATTCAAGATGGAACCGACCATCACGACGCCGTCGGTCGTGTACGAGGTCCTCATGCGCACCGGAGAACGGATCCCGATGTATTCGCCGACCGACATGCCGGATCCGGCGGGCATCGAGAAGATTTTCGAACCGTTCGTCGCGCTCTCGGTCGTCGCGCCGGGCGAATACCTGGGCAGCATCATGAACCTCGCACAGTCGATCCGCGCCGACTACAAGAACACCGAATATATCGATGCGGAGCGGGTGCTCCTCGGGTTTGAGGCGCCTCTGATGGAAGTGATCGTCAATTTTCACGACGAGCTCAAGAGCGTGACCTCGGGGTACGCGTCGATGAATTACGAACCGATCGGATACCGCGAGAGCGACGTCGTACGGCTCGACATCCTGGTCGCGGGAGACCGCGTGGATGCGTTCTCGCGCATGGTGCCCAAGACGCGTGCCTTCGATGAGGGCAAACGCACGGTCGAGAAACTCAAGACCGCCATCCCGCGACAGAACTTCGCGGTGGCCATCCAGGCCGCGATCGGCGGCAAGGTCATCGCGCGCGAGACCATCTCCGCCTTCCGCAAGGACGTGACCGCCAAGCTCTACGGCGGCGACTTCTCGCGGAAAAAGAAACTTCTGGAAAAGCAGAAGAAGGGGAAGAAGAAGATGGAATCCATGGGTCGTGTCTCCATACCGTCCGAGGCCTTCCTGTCGATTCTGAAGAAGTAGCATTGACGGAGAACGTGCCGCGTGACATGCGTTGATGGGTATCGAAGGGTTGCTTCACTTAAAATACGCGGAGGGAAATATGATCGGTGATTGTCCAGTGTTCTCATTCGGTCATCGTCTGATGACCGTCCTCATGTGGAAGAGGAGACCGGCTCGACTGGTATTCGTAGCGGTTCTGTATGTCGGATTGAGTATCCCCTTGTGCCTCTTGCTCTTATGGATCGGTCCGGGCCGGGATATGCGGCCATTGATGGAGCCGGTATTCCGTTTCATATTCATCGGGCATCCGGTCGCCTGGTTCGGTTCCGTCATCCCCGGACTGTTCCTCCTGTTCCAGTTAATCGAACCCGAGAGCCTGTTCTCTTCCGAGTCCGTCCTCAACTACTGGAGATCAAGGGTGGAAGAGCTGGCGTATCGGCATCGGAGTCTGAGATACGGGGCGGATATCGTCGTCTGTCAGGACATCGAGACCATCAGGGACTGGGTACGGCGTGCGGGAGGGAATCGTATGGCCGAATCCTCGGGTGCTTGCGCGTTCGTCCAGGGCCACGATGACGATGGTATCGAAAGACTCCTCTCGGCCGAGGTGTCCGGTATCCATTGGCCAACATACGGGCAGGAACGACAGCAGCATTTCATCGGCATCTGAAGCGCGAATAAGAAACGGGTCAACTATCGACAGTCGGCCCGTTCTTCGTTTCCTGTGCCAAATCCAAACACTACGTTTAGGATTATTATCGGTCGTCCGATATTCCTTCCCCGTAATCTGTTGACGGTCACCCGTTTCCCGTTATCTGCTCACTGCTTTCTGTTATCCGTCCATTTTGACCTTTCGGTTTCCCGGGATATAATGGAGCCGTAATACGCAACAGACGGAGCTCGGGCTCCGTGTGGCTCCCGGTAACTCCACTCGCTATGGAAGTCATTCTTACGGACAAAAATTTCGAGGCGGAAGTGTTGAAGAGCGACGTGCCGGTGCTCGTGGATTTCTTCGCGCCGTGGTGCGGCCCGTGTCAGATGATGGGTCCGATCGTCGAAAAGGTCGCAGGCGAAGTCAAGGACGCGAAAGTCGGCAAGCTCAACGTCGACGAGAATCCCGACACGGCCGAAGACTATGAGGTCATGTCATTGCCGACACTCAAGATTTTCAAAGGGGGCAAGGTAGTGAAGGAGCTCTTGGGTATCCATACCGCTGACAAGCTGAAGGAAGAACTCGCGCAGGCCTGATGGTTCAGCCGGTATTTCACTCGGCCTAACAAACAGGAACAAAACACTATGAAGATTTTCCGAGAGCGGGTCGAATTCGAGACGAAGACACAGATCCAATTCGTGAATATTTCCGAGCAGGTGGCCGATATCGTCGTGAAATCGGGCATACGCGAGGGTATGGTGACGATTTTTTCGCCGCATACGACGATGAGCGTGGCGATCAATCAGAATGAGCCGCTTCTCCTGCAGGATTTCATGCGCGTCCTGTACAAGGTCGCTCCGGTCGATGACCAGTATACGCATGACTTGTTCGAGCTGAGTCATGGTTCCAAGTCCGATGGTCGGTCAAACGGTCATTCTCATTGCAAGGCATTCCTCTTGGGCGCGAGTGAGAATGTCCTGGTCGAGCGCGGGCATCTGCTGCTGACCGATCTGCAGACGATCTTCGCGGTCGAACTCGACGGCGCGCGGCGCCGCGACGTGATCGTGCAGGTTATCGGGGAATAGCCGCAAACTTTCCCGGAGGTATCCGATATATTTCATCGTATCTATGAGTCGTCTTGTCAATATGCTGATTACCGAGGGGTATCTCAAGTCGGATCAGTTGATCGACGCTTTCAGCCATATCCGCCGTGAGGAATTCGTTCCGGACGAATTCGCGTCCGAGTCGGAAACCAATATACCGTTGCCTATCGGATTCGGTCAGACGATATCACAGCCAATTACCGTCGCGATCATGCTTGAGCTGCTTGACCTCAGACCGGGACAGAAAGTACTCGATGTGGGAAGTGGCTCCGGTTGGACGTCGACTCTCATGGCAGATGTCGTCGGAGAGGACGGTTCGGTCGTCGCGATCGAACGGATTCCCGAATTGTACGATTTCGGCAAAAAGAATATCGACAAGTTCGGCTTCGTGAGCCTGAGGCGGGTGAAGTGCGTTCTCGGAGATGGAAACGATGGGTATCCGGACGGAGCTCCGTATGATCGAATCCTCGTTTCGGCATCGGCTGATGAGATCCCGCAGGCATTCAAGAGGCAACTCGCCGTCGGCGGAAAGATGGTTATACCGATTTACAACTCTCTCGCCTACGTCGAGAAGCGCGGCGAGGACGACTTCTACCTTGAACGGTTCTCCGGGTTCGTCTTCGTGCCGCTTGTGGAGACTTCGAAGAATTTCTGAACGCTCTATGGAACAGGACGATGAGGAACGGGACGGAAAGACGATGCGGAAGGGGAGGCGGTCACGGGCGGTGATCGTGGTCGCCGCTTTTTTGTGCGTGGTCGCGGTACTCGGTGCCGCTTCCGTGTGGTTTCTGGCGCGCAGCGTCGAGACGGCTCGGGGTACCCATCAGGAGTCGGTCACCGTGACCCTTAGCGGTGCCGAGGGGGTATTCACATTCGCGTCCGACCTCAAGCGGCAGGGAGTTATCGGTTCCGAACTCCCGTTCCTGTATTACCTGTTCCGTGAAGACCTTCGGACGAAACTGAAAGCGGGAAATTATTCGTTGAGCGGGGCCATGCCGATACGGGATATCGTCGCGAAGATCGTCCGGGGGGAGACGGTGGAGAAGGGGATCAAGGTCACGTTTCCCGAGGGTATGACCGCGGCGGAGATGGCGGCACGTCTTGATGCGAACGGATTGCCCGGAGCGGCGTTTCTCAGTCTGGTCACGTATCCCGATGCCGCGCTTCGGGGCCGATATCCGTTTCTCGCGAGTCTTCCTGTCGGCGCGACGCTCGAGGGGTTTCTCTTCCCGGACACGTACTTCTTCGACTCGAAGCTCGGGGCGGATGCGATTATCGCGAAAATGCTCGACGGATTCAAGGATCGCGCGGTGCCGATGCTGTCCGGGGTGCCTGTCGACAAGCGGTATGCGTCACTCATACTCGCGAGTATCGTCGAGATGGAAGTGCGGACGGACGCGGACCGGAAAACGGTCGCGGACCTGTTTCTTCGCCGCATCGTCTCGGGCATGCCGCTTCAGAGCGACGCGACCGTGCGGTATGCGCTCGGTGTGACCAAGGTAAAACATTCACTTGCGGATATTTCCATCGATTCGCCCTACAATACGTATGCGAACAAGGGGCTGCCGCCCGGTCCGGTCTCGAACCCGGGACTCTCCTCCATCCGAGCCGTGCTTAATCCTACGCCGAACACGTACCTGTACTTCCTCAATAATCCGTCGACCGGCGAGACGGTTTTTTCCACGACGTTCGACGAGCATGTCGCCAACAAGGCGAAGAACGGACTTTGATCAGTCGCAAGTCTATAACGTCACAAGTCCATAAAGTCGGATAATCGTAGGGGCGGGTCCCTGTGCCTTGTGACATACGGGTATAGGGGTGTGCCCGCCTGAGCATGCCCCGTGGCCGAGTCTGTGAAGGCTGTACGGGATTGTAAGAAAAAATACGTTTAGAGAAAAAAGAAAACCCACCGCTGCGTGCAGAGGATTTTCTCTGCGCGGTGGGCTGATTATAAAATGGTCGTAACGTCTTTTGGGTCGGGATTTCTGACGACGCATTTTACACGTGTCGATGGAACGACCGTGCGCACCTTCTCAAAAACGTTTCTTCCGACGCCTTTGGAAAGCGTATTCCTATCCTCAAGCCCCATCGTTTCCGGGATATCGAGAATTTCGACAAGGACCTCATTCCCGAGACCATCCGGCATCAAGTCTTCTTCATAGAGGATAAGAAGGTCGTTTTCCTGTTCCACTTTCGCACTCGGAACAGAACGTACCACAGCGGCTATTTCTTCGTAGAGGACATTGAGCACGGGATCACCCTTGCCCCATGGCAGGCAGGCTATTCGAATAGTAATCATGTCGGTCTATCTCCTTTTCTCGGAATTCCGAGGTTTGACGTTATTGTTAAGTGATTTGTTTAAGAACATCAAATAATAGTCTTTTTGAATAGGGAAGTCAATACTCATGTACGGGAACATTGTATACTTTAGACACGGTGACTTGGCATTTCGATGGCCATTCGACCGACTCATATTTAGCACTCTAACGTGAGGATTGCTAATCTTTTGATTTTGCGGTACAGTGATGGAGATTCAATTCTTCCAAAAAATGATGAACTATGGCGAATAAGGATTATTACGGGATACTCGGTATCCCGCGTGACGCATCACAAGATGATATCAAAAAGGCGTTCCGCAAACTCGCGCACAAGCACCATCCCGACAAACAGGGTGGTGACGAGGCCAAGTTCAAGGAGGCGAACGAGGCGTACGGAGTCTTGTCGGACCCGGAGAAGCGGAAGCGATACGACCAGTTCGGGTCGGCCGACGGGCCGGCAGGTTTCGGTGGTTTCAATGGTAATGGTGCCGGCGGTTTCGATTTCGGCGATTTCCAGTTCGGCGGCGGTGCCGGCGGTTTTGAAGACCTGTTTTCCGACATCTTCAGCGGCGGGTACGGCGGCGCACGGCAACGCGGCCCGCGGGCCGGTTCCGATATCCAGGTCGACGTCGAGATTTCCTTCATGGATATGGTGAACGGCGTCGAGCGGACGGTACGGCTCCGCAAGACGGTCGTGTGTACCGACTGCGATGGAACAGGGGGAAAGAAAGGCTCCAAGGAGGTGACCTGCGAGGACTGCAAGGGATCGGGGCAGATCCGTCAGACGGTTCGGAGCGTGCTCGGCACGTTCGCCCAGGTCGCGCAGTGTCCCCGGTGTCATGGAAAAGGAAGGCGATACGAGGCGTCATGTCCGACCTGTCACGGGGAAGGTCGCGTGACGGGCGAGGAAGAGATAACCGTCCGGGTTCCCGCCGGCATAGAGGACGGGCAGGTGATTTCTGTTCCGGGAAAAGGTTCGGCCGGGGAACATGGCGCGCCCGCAGGAGATCTCTTTGTCCTCGTACACGTGAAGCCGCATCCGTCGCTAGAGCGTCGCGGCGAGAACGTGCTGTCGCGACTCGCGGTCTCGTTTCCACAGGTGGCGCTCGGTGATACCGTGTCCGTCGAGACGGTCCACGGGCCGGTCCGTATGAAAATTCCAGCCGGGACACAGCCGGGCGAGGTATTCCGTATCAAAGGGAAGGGTCTCAGGAATGTCCGGGGTTTCGGACAAGGGGATCACCTCGTGACCGTCAGGCTTGAGGTCCCGAAAAAGCTCTCCGGCAAGGAGAAGAAGATCATCGAGGAACTTCGGGGGGCGGAAACACGTTAGGATATCGATATCAAAGTCAGGCTCCGGCTTCCTGGGCCTGTTTTTGTCGTACCTTTTTTGTCCGGAGAGTGGTATACTGTGCAATGTAAGTGTTTTTTCTCTTCTATGGGAAATGTGAAACGGAATATCATCGTGATTGATGATGATGGAGAAACTCGGGCACTCTATGCGGATATGCTCCGCGAGGAGGGTTTCGAGGTTCGCGAGGCGGTTGATGGACTTGACGGATTGGAAAAGATCACGCAGATGGTCCCCGATGCGGTGCTCACCGGCATCATCATGCCGCGCATGGACGGGTTCGGTCTCGTGGAGTCTCTCAAGCGCAATGTCATGACGGCGAATCTTCCCGTCATCTTCCTGTCACATATGGGCCGCGAGGAGGATAGGGTCCGTGCGCAGTCACTCGGGGTAAATGATTTCTTTGTGACGACGATGATGCCACCGAGGGAGATCATAGGTCGGGTAAACGCGCTGTTCTCACATTCCCAATATCTCGTCGTTCCGAATCCGTACGAACTCGACGCGCAGCGTCTCGCCCAGGATCTGAACCTCAACCGTGATTTTCTCTGCTCCGAAGGGGGTGAAAAACTCGCGTTTCGGCTCACGCTCAAGGACGCCACGACCCGCCGTTTCGAGGCGGAACTCGTCTGTCTCTGATCTCCTGAATCGAGATTCATTTCCGGTTTCCCGTCCGCCGGATGCCACCCTGGAATCCGGCGTTCCCGTATATCCGTCAGCCCGAACATCATGCCACCTGTCTGGTCACTGAAATCCGAGCAAGAAATCGATCCCGGTGCCGATCCGGTCGGTACGGTCATAGCTGCGTTGCTTTCGTTGCGGGGCGTCGCGGATCGCGAGGAGCGGAAACGCTTCCTGGAGCCGGACTACGACCGGGACCTGCATGATCCGTTCCTGTTTTCATCGATGAGACGGGTCATGGACCGGTTCGCTTCGGCGCGCGATGCCGGTGAGCGCGTGGGAATCTTCGGCGATTTCGATGCGGACGGCATCACGTCCTCGATCCTTCTGCGCGAGGCGCTCGAAAAACTCGGTATCCCGGTCACGGTCCACATCCCTGACAAGCATACCGAAGGACACGGCCTTTCTATGAAGGCACTTGATCGGTTCGCGGAGGATGGTGTGACGCTCGTGGTCACGGTCGACTGCGGCATGACGGACCACGAATCGATCGCCGAGGCGAAGCGGCGCGGCATGGAGACGATCGTCGTCGACCACCATCATGTGCCGCAGGAACTGCCTGATGCGATCGCGTTCATCAATCCGAAACTTCCCGGTGAGACATACCCTTTCAGGGAACTTTGCGGCGCGGGACTCGCGTTCAAGGTGTTGCAGGCGGTTTTTCAGACATTCTCTCCGGACGATACGGAACAGCTGAAGTGGTTCTTGGATATCGCCGCGGTCGGGACGGTCGCCGACGTGATGCCGCTTGTAGGCGAGAACCGCACTATCGTCACGTACGGGCTCGTAGTGCTGTCCAAGTCGCGCCGGCACGGCTTGCGCGAGATGGTCACACGCGGCCGTATCGGGCTTTCTGGCGGCAGGGCACTATCCGCGCGGGACGTCGCGTTCCAGATCGCCCCGCGTATCAACGCCGCGAGCCGGATGGCGCACGCACGCGTGGCACACGATCTCTTGTTCGAAATCGATCCGGAGCGGGCCCGAGAGATGGCGGCGACGCTCGAGGCATACAATACCGAACGGCAGAAGGTGAGCGCCGATATCACGAAGTCGGTCCGTGCGGTCGCACTCGAGCGTGTCGACCGACGTTTCGTGTTCGCCGCGCACGAGGACTTCCATTTCGGCGTGGTCGGACTCGTGGCCGGTCGTATCGCCAACGAGTTCCGAAAACCGACCATCGTGCTCACGAAGGGTCCCGAGGTCAGTCGCGGATCGCTCCGCAGTATTCCCGAACTCAATATCATCGAGGTAATCGAGGCATGCGCGGATATCCTCGAGCGATTCGGCGGACACGCGCAGGCCGCAGGCCTCACGGTCCGAAACGAGAACCTTGGAGCGCTCGAGGAACGGTTGGAACTGCTTGCCGCGGAGCGGATGGAAGGGGATATCCCTGAACCGGAGACGGTCGTCGATATGCGGCTTCCGGTATCGCTCCTCACGCTCGATTTCGCACGACAGGTCAGGAGGCTCGCGCCCTTCGGCGAAGGGAATCCCGAACCGGTCTTCCTGATAGAGGGTGTCCGTGTCGCGGCTATGCGGACCGTCGGGTCGGATGGGAAGCATCTCAAACTCTCGCTTGCCGTGCCTGGTGCTCGTCCCGTCGCTGCGATCGGATTCTCGCTCGCGGAGCGGATCCCGGGCCTTTCATCCGGCGATACGATCGATATCCTGTTCCAGCTCGACGAGAACGAATGGAACGGCTCGGTGAACCTGCAGCTCAAACTCGTCGACCTGCGGCCGAGCGAAGCATAACAAATCTGAATTATATGAGACTTCTACTGACATCCACGGGACTCGTGTGTCCGGAAGTAAGGCGGTTCTTTATCGGTCTGTTCGATCGTTTGGATGACAAGACCGCCTGTATCGTGACAGCCGGAAGGTCTCATGGAGAACGGAAATACATAGATGAATCCATTCGTGAGCTGACTGATCTCGGCATCGAGACGGTTGAATTGGATATTTCGGGAAACGATCATTTTGCAAACGTGCGATCGGCCGATATCTACTATGTCTGTGGAGGGAATACCTACTACATCATGGATCGACTTCGGAAAACAGGTGTCGACGAACTGCTGAAAACCGTTTTCAATAAAGGGAAACTATACCTCGGCGTCAGCGCTGGGAGCATCATTGCCGGACCGGATATCGGTATCGCGCGACTCGGCGATGAGAACGATGTCCGACTTGAGGATATGACCGGACTCGGCCTCGCCCAATGTGTGATCTCGCCTCATTACTCGGAACTCGAAGCGAGGGAACTCGAATCGTATCGGTCCGAGCATGCGGAGGAGCGGGTCATTCCCATTTCCGACGAACAGGCCGTTTATGTCGAGGATGGGAACACATCCCTGGTTTGTGGTACACTATGACATATGGAAACGATCGTGATGTATTCGGACGGGGGATCGAGGGGAAACCCGGGGCCGGCGGCCTTGGGTGTGTTTATTGAGACCCTCGACAAACGGTTCGGGGAATTCCTCGGGATTAAGACGAACAATGAGGCCGAATATGCCGCGATCGCCGCAGGGCTTCGCAAGATCAAGGCGACCATCGGCAAGGACAGGGCGAAGCGCTCTCATGTCGAGTGTCGGATGGACTCCGAACTCGCCTGCCGGCAGCTCAACCACGTGTACAAGATCGAGAACGAGAAACTCCAGCCCCTCTTTTTCGAGGTGTGGAACCTTTCGCTCGATTTCGGACAGGTGTCGTTCTCGCATGTGCCGCGTGAACAGAACACGGTAGCGGATGCCGAAGCGAACAAGGCGATGGATGATGCCGCTGCCGCGGCGAGGCAGAAGACGATGTTTTAGGGAGTGTATCAAGTCAGAAAGTCGAAAGTCTATAAAGTCAGAAGTCCATCAGATCATGATAAAGTCGGACGTCTGGCGGAAATGCAACGCTATAGCCATATAGCCCGCGTAGCCATAGAGCAGTTCATATGAAGAAAAAAGCGAAAATCGTCTGGAGCGTCATACTCGTCATACTCGTCGGGAGCGGTATCGCCTGGTTCGCGACCCGCAAGCCCGCCGCGCTCTATGTGACGGAGGCGGTGACGAGGACGACCGTGTCACAGACCGTCTCGGTGACCGGGGAACTCATGCCGCAGACGTATGCCGATCTGTCTTTCATGGGTGTCGGTACGGTTGACCGGATTCTCGTCTCGCGCGGCGATGCGGTGAAAGCAGGTCAGACGATCGCGACTCTTGATACGTCTGTGCTGCGTTCACAACTCGCGAATGCGAACGTCGCGCTTGCCATCGCCGTGGACAAGGAATTGCTTGCCCGACGGCAGTGGCGGACCATGAAGCCCGAAGAGAAGGATGCCGCGAAGCTTGCCACCGAACAGGCGCGGCAGCAGATAAAGATCATCGACACGCAGATTGCGCAGACCAAAGTCGTTTCCCCGATCGATGGCGTCGTCACCAAACTCGACGTCCACGAAGGGGAGACCGCGCTCGCCGGAGCGGTCATCGGTCGGGTCTCGAAGGGGGATAAGGGACTCGTCCTTGAGGCGCGCGTGCCGGAAGCGGATGTCGCCAAGCTCAAAGTCGGCATGGATGCGGTCGCGACGTTCGACTCGCTCACTAAAAGCGACATCTTCCGCGGAGCCGTCTCCGAAATTGAGCCGTCGTCGACCGTGGTACAGGGCGTCGTGTCGTATGTGACCCGATTCCGCCTGTCCGATGCCGACCCGCGGCTCCGAGAGGGCATGAGTTCCACCATCGATACCGTGACCGCCAAGTCCGAGGACGTGCTCGCCGTGCCGTTCCGGGCGATCATAAGTGTCGGCGACAAGAAGTTCATCGACCTTTCCAGGGATGGTCTTACGACCGATCGTCGCGAGGTCACCGTCGGTCTCGAGGGCGACGATGGCATGGTCGAAGTGAAGCAGGGCGTCTCACAGGGCGACCCGGTCGTGACCGGCAGGGCACAATAATCGTGTACCGATATGCTGGAGAAGCGCGAATTCCATAAGGAGAAGATTGTCTCTATCGACTTCGACGGGGTGCTTTCTCTGTATGATGGATGGAAAGGTGAAGACGTGCTTGGCGATCCTTTCCCGGGCGCGAAGGAGTTCGTGGTTCGTTTAATTGAAACGGGTTATGTCCCGGTCGTGTTTACGACACGGGATGCCGCGCGCGTGAAGCCTTGGCTTCAGTCGTTCGGCTTTCCGGATATCGAGGTGACCGATCGAAAGTATCCTTCACTTGCCTATATTGATGACCGCTGCATACGTTTTGACGGCGATTTTTCGAGACTTACCAAGGATCTCCGGGTCTTCGATGTCTATTGGCGACAGAAGAAAGAAAAGATATTCGATGCGTACTTTGCATAAGCAGAGGGTACTCGTGCGTAGTGTAATGTGATGAAATACAGGATACCCGCCGTACAGGCGGGTTTTTTGCTCCCGCACGCGGGAACAGTGGACGCTTTACAGAACGAGTATTTTGTGCAATAATACGAATTACGATTACCAAGTTTCCTATGACCTCGAACGGATACGACGATCTTCTGAAATCGGATGAGTATCAGGTGTTCCTGCTGCACTGTCCGGTCACGGTGCCGCTTCAGTTTGCCTCGCATCCCTGGTTCGTGTGCAATGAGCGGGGGTCGCTCTCGCGCTACGAGGTGCTCGATCGGCTGAACGAGGACGAAGAATGGGCGTACATGCACAAGGACCACTTTCCGACGTGGAGCGGTATCGAAGTGTGGCCGCTTATCCGTAAGGAGCCCCTGTGGGAAGGGAGGCTCCTCGGTGTCGTCGAGGGTGAGCGCGCGAAGCGGATGATCGAGGTACTCAGGACGAGTCCTCAGGAATATCCGATCAAGGAATACTCGCTCATCGGTACGAACAGCAATACCTTCGCGCAGTGGGTCCTCGACCGGTCCGAAGTGATCGACCTCGGTCTCCCGTGGAACAGCTTCGGCAAGAACGCCGCGAAACGGAAGTATCCGCAGATCGTCCGACGCATGCGTGAGCGTCTGCGGTCCCGATAGAGACGAACGCTACCCTGCTTGCTGGCAGATATTTGCGACCGAGATATCGCGAGAAAACGTTACATAATAATGCGATCGTCAGTTGGTGTTACACTACATGTAATAATGGCTGATTCGGAACAGTACGACGACCCGCTTTACAGGCGGGTTTTTCGGTGGGAAAATGGAGTCGATACGCACGTATCCTGCATATCTCTATGATCGAACTCGAACGCACGTATCTCGCGAAGCGGCTGCCGGACGGGCTCGGGGATTGTCCGAGCAAGGAGATGCTCGATATCTATCTGCCCGCGGAGTCCCAGCACCCGGTGCTCCGTCTCCGCAAGAACGGCGACCAGCTCGAGATGACCAAGAAGACCATAGTCGAGGGGACGGACTCCTCCAAGATGGAAGAGCAGACGATCAAACTTTCCGACGAGGAATATGCGGCGCTTGCTGGCATCGGGGGGAAACGCGTCGGGAAGACCCGGTACCTCTATGTAATCGACGGCCATACCGCCGAGGTGGACGTGTTCGGTGGCGCGCTGTCGGGACTCGTCCTCGTCGACTTCGAGTTCGAAACGGAGGCGGAGAAGGACGCGTTCCCGATGCCGGAGTTCTGTCTCGCCGAAGTCACTCAGGAAGAGTTCATCGCCGGAGGGTTCCTCGCGGGCAAGTCGTACGACGACATCGCTCCCGGCCTCGCTCGCATCGGATATGAGCGTATTGTTTCATGATGAAGTATGAATGACGAAAACGGTGTTCCAGAAGTGTATGACAAGATTGCCGAGAAATATGCTGAGCTGTTTTCGGAAGTGAAAGAGCTTTTTGAAGAGTATGTCGCCTTATTGCCGGAAAATGGCCGAGTGATCGATATCGGATGTGGCGTCGGGACCGAAGCGGGGTATCTTTCCGATCACGGTTTCGATGTAATTGGAATAGACTTTTCCGAAGGGATGCTGGAACAGGCAAGGAAGGCATATCCTGACGTTGATTTTCGTAAGGCAGACTTTAGGGAAATGCCGTCCGATATCGGAAAGGCTGATGGTGTTGTGGCGTCCTATTCGCTGATTCATATACCAAAGGTCGACGTGACTGGTGTGTTACAGGACATCCGTCGGATTCTGAAAGAGGAAGGCATGGTCTTTCTTGGTTTGCAAATGGGCGAGTCCGGCGAAATGTTCGTTGATGAGCCATTAAAGAAAGGAGAGCAGTTGTTCCTCAATATTTTTTCGCGCGAGGAAATCGAGAGACTTCTTTCCGGGTCGGGATTCAGGATTATCAAATCCTTTTCCAGAAAGCCCGTCTTCGGTGGGGAACTCGATTTCGAGAAACTGCATGTCATTGCTCGAAAGCGGTAGGATGCCGCCGAAGAAATATCATATTTCAGCCGAACTTGAAAAACGTCTATTTCTATGGCTTATTTCTGCCATAAGATTTGGACGAAATACAGAAACCCGTTTACAGACGGCTGGGGGTATCGAAAGGATACGCGGACAGTCATCGGATATGATGGAACGGTTGTCTGGCGCGGAGTCGGGGAGTCATGTCAGGCGTTCGATTTCACTGAAACGTTATGAAAGTGCTGCAGTGGAATATCTGGTACAAGGAGGATATCTCGAATATCCTGAAAACGATCAGGGGGATCGATCCGGATATCGTCTGCCTGCAGGAGCTCGTGGCGGATCGTTCACCGGGCGACCCGAAATCCGACCGGCCGCGGTATATCGCCGAGGGTCTCGGGTTCGGGTACTTTTTCAAATCGGCGCAGGACGAGATTTCGGACGGTCGACGGCAGGAATTCGGCAACGGGATATTCAGTCGCTACCCGATCCTGGATTCACGCCATCACTATATTCAGGACCCGCAGGAACCGGACGGGGAGGCACTGGATTATTCGAAGGAGGGGAGAGTCTCTATCGAAGTCGTTCTTGATGTCGACGGGAAGAAACTGACCGTCGGTACGACACATATGTCATATACCGACCGGTTCGTCCCGAATGTGGCGAAGGAGGCCGAGGCCGAACGACTGATGGAAATCCTTCGGGACCGGACGGAACATTTCATCTTTACCGGCGACCTCAACGTGCCACCCGAATCGGACATCGTCACCGGGATTTCCGGGATACTCTTGCAGGCCGGACCGGCGTTCTCGCAGAAGACCTGGACGACCAAGCCGTTCACGTATAATGGGTTCGAAGTGGCAGCGCTCGATTATCGGCTCGACTATGGTTTCGTCTCGCCGGATATGACCGTGAAGTCCGCGACGGTAGTCGATACCCCGTACTCGGACCACCTGCCACTCCTGCTGGAATTCTAGAATGTGGTGTTGACTGAGAGAAATATTCGTGCTATTATATCGAGTCGGTTTTTTGCTTCCTGAAGCATGAGCCGAATCGTGGAAATTTTCGATTTTTTAACAACTCAATAAACACTTGCACAATGAATATCATCAAAACCACTTCACAGAAGTCGGCTGATCCATGGGTGGATGTCGTCCTTTGCAAACGAGGCGATGTAGTACTGAAAGGGGGTGTGGAATCGTCATATATATCCTACAATATCGACATGGGAGAGCTGACTTTGACAGCTTCGTTCATTTACGATGGCGCTGTGATTATAGGTCTTCCGTTCGCCCGTTATTGCGTTCAGGTAGATCGGGTTCATATGGTAGTCTACCTGTATGATACGTATTCTGATTTGATTCCGTACCTCATTCCGGTCGGTGTTTTCAGGGAATTTCTGGCGAGTACGCTCAAGAAGGTGTTGCGCGATAAAGATATTCCCGGTTTCGTAGCCGAGCGTTTGAAAGTATATGTCTCTGGATTGGAACGATTCTCCGAGTCAGAATATTTGTCGGGACAGGTGAGTCGTGAAATGTGGGCAAACTTGAAGGTATATTCTGATGAGATAGCAAAGAAGATCTGTGACGTAACGGGAGGCGATCTTTCAATCGAAGATCTGAAGATTCGAGCCATGGCCGAGGTTGGCCTTCTGCAACCATCGAGTCCTAACTTCGATTCGAAGGCAAAGAAAATACTCGAAATAATGGGGATCAAACCCGCTACCGAAGTCGGATTCTGCATCGAAGAGGTATGATTTTTTTTAATGATGAACATATCCGCCAGCACCTCGTTGGCGGATTTAAATTTGCAACTCCGGAATTTCTATTTTCGGTATGCTACAATACGGGTGTTGGGCGACTCTGTAAAACCGAGGACTCGACCACGGACCAAGTATTGGACTTTCGACTTTTCGCTTTCGACTTGTAACTATTACCCATGTCCCTCATCACCGTAAAGGATCTCTGCAAGACGTATGAAAGCGAGGACGTGAAGACGTCCGTGCTTCACGATGTCTCGTTTACCGTGGAGAAGGGCGAGTTCGTGGCGATCATGGGGCCGTCGGGGTCGGGGAAATCGACCCTGATGCATATCTTGGGCCTCCTGGAGCGTTCGAATTGCGGGACGTACTCGCTCGACGGACGCAACGTCGAGGAACTCTCAGACAATGAACTCGCGCGGCTGCGCAACAAGCGGATCGGGTTCGTGTTCCAGGCGTTCAATCTGCTCCCCAAGACGTCGGTCGAGGAAAACGTCGAGCTCCCACTCCTCTACGACGATGCGATGGAAGGGAAGAACGCTCCGCGGATCGCTGCCGCACTCGAGGCGGTCGGCATGACGCATCGCGCAAAGTACTTGTCGGGTCAGCTTTCCGGTGGCGAGAAGCAGCGTGTCGCGATCGCCCGTGCGCTGGTGAACGATCCGGACATCATCTTCGCGGACGAGCCGACGGGCAATCTTGATTCCAAGTCCGGACTCCAGGTGATGCGCATCCTACAGCGGCTCAACGATTCCGGTCATACGGTCATCCTCGTCACGCACGAGACGCTCACTGCCGAGCATGCCAAGCGAATCATCCGCGTGGTGGACGGGCATATCGTCTCGGACGAGCCGGTCGCGGTACGCCGTATCGCGGGGGACGGGGAAGTGACGTTGAAATAAGGTCAGATAACAGTTAGCAATGAACAGATAACGGGGGCGTCGAAATGAAGTCTCGTAAGTATTCTTTCGTTGGTCAATGGCATCATTACGGACGGAAAAAGGTCTCAGAGTGATTGATAGTCGATGTATTCTTTCATTACCTTGAGTCGAATCTTATAGTCTGTCGTTAACTGCTATCTGTTCACTGTTGACTGATACATGAAGCTCACCGATCCGATCAAGATAGCCTATCGATCGCTAGCGGCCGCGAAACTGCGGTTCGTGCTTACGGTACTCGGAATCGTTATCGGCGTGGCGGCGGTCATTCTCGTCATGTCGATCGGCGCATCGGCACAGGCGCTCATTTTCTCGCAGGTGGCGAAAGTCGGCTCGAACCTGATCGGCGTCCTGCCGGGAGCGTCGCAGGAAAACGGCCCTCCGGCCTCCGCGCTCGGGATCGTGACCACGACCCTGAAGAACGGCGACCTCTTGGCGATGCGCGAGAAGCGCAACGTGCCGAACCTCGTCGCGGTCGGCGGGTACGTGTCCGGGTCGGCCGCGGTCACGGCGCCCGGCGTTTCGCTTCAGACGAGTTTTCAAGGCGTGTCGCCGGACGTGGTCTCGATCGAGAACATGGAAGTCACGTCCGGACGGTTCTTCTTCCCCGAGGAGGAGACAAGCCTCGCGCGGATCGTCGTTCTCGGGTCGACCCGTGCCAAGGACCTGTTTCCGAACGCGGACCCGGCGGGACAGACGCTTGTCATCAAGGATATCCCGTTCCGCGTCGTGGGCGTGCTCGCGTCACGTGGAAGCTCGACCTTCTCGAATCCGGATGACCTCGTCTACGTCCCACTCGGAACGGCACAGAAGATCCTTCTCGGTATCGACTACCTCAACTTCGTCCGCGCGAAGGTCGACGATACCAAAAACATCGATGCCGCGAAACAGGATATGGAAACCCTCCTTCGCGACCGACACAAGCTCGAGGTGGGCGAAGAATCAGACTTCTCGATCAGAAGCACGGAGCAGGCGCTTCAGACGCTTTCGAACGTGACAGACGTGCTCAAGTACTTCCTGACGGCGATCGCGTCGATATCGCTTGCGGTCGGCGGAATCGGGATCATGAACTCGATGCTGATCGCGGTGAATCAACGAATCCGGGAGGTCGGGCTGCGCAAAGCGGTCGGTGCGCGTCCGTATCATATCCTGACGCAATTCCTGATCGAGTCGGGCGTGGTTGCGGGTTTCGGCGGACTCGTAGGTGTCGTCCTCGGGGTCGGTATCGCTTTTCTCGCGTCAGTTATCATCCCGAAACTCGGATACGAGTGGCAGTTCATCGTTCCCGCTTCGTCAATCGTCATCGGCTTCGTCGTGTCGTTTTTGATAGGTGTCCTGTTCGGACTTTACCCGGCTCTGAAGGCGTCTCGAGTGCCGCCGATCGAGGCCTTGCGGTATGAGTGAAAACCGAGCCGATGACCGGGCACAGTAGTCCGGAAAGTGACTGATCCTGATATAACGTATGCGTCTAATGGAACGAAGAAGTATGGAGCAAAAAAGAGTTTCCGCGAAGTTCGTCACCGGAGTCGCGGTGGTCGCGATATTCGTGTCGGTGTTCTCATACATCGTGCTCTCGTCGAAGAACACGGGAACCGTCGCGAACTCTACGATTACGCCGAGCACCGCAACCGGATCCGCGTATACGGACACATCGACACATCAGACTACCGCCCCGGCCGCGAATACTTCGACACCGACTGCGGCGCGGTCTACACGGACCTCATGACGATACGCGCATTGGCAGAGTCTCCTGTCGGGTTCGGACCGGATATTTCGTCCGTTGATATTGGTCTTCTCGCTGCGCTTCGTGGTGGTGTCGCAGAGTCCGTTTATACGGTGTGCGATTATCCACACGCTTGTTCAGGTAACCGCCTCGATGAACAGCTTAGACGTCGAGGAAGGCATCGGACCGGGGGAGGAGCCGAGAAGGTCGAAGTGACGCATTCCGGCGAATCATTGGCGGAGGAATGACCGTTTCGGAATATGGTATTATGTATAGACGATGTATTTGCCTATGAAACGAAATTGGGAAATCAGACTCATGACGGCGTTCTTCGGGGTTGTCGGACTCGCTGTCGCGCTCTTCGTGGTGCTCTTCGTAGAGGAACGCAAACAGATCGGCAAGAGCGATTCTGAACGCAGCGATCTTCTGCAGGCGCTCCTTGCCTCGGAAGAAACGAGAAAGAAGTACTACGAGACGGTTGCCGCTGAACGGGAGAGTCTTCGTCAGCAGATGGCGGCGTCCAGGGCGCAGTACGACGACCTGATCGCGAAACAACCGAGCCTCGTGAAGGCCAGTCAGCAACAGGTGACCAAGACGGTGACTCAGACCGTGCCGGTGCAAGTGCCGGTCACGACGCGCTCCACCAAGACCTCCTAAGACGCGTCATATGCCGACATCCTTCAGTCTCACGACCCGATACTTCCTCGTGGCATTCCTCGCAGTGTTCGCGTTCCTGTCGTTCCCGTTTCTGGGGACCTCGAAAAATGCTCTCAACCACCCGTTCGTAAAGACCGTGTTCGGCGAATCAGACGATGAGGAGGATGAAGAGGATGACGATGAGGAGGATGACGATGGCGGAAGCGGTTCCTCGAAGGTAGTGACCACCTATGTGACGCAATATGTGACGAAACAGGTGCCGACGACGGTGACGGTCACGCCATCGGAATACCTGACTGATACCGACGGCGACGGGCTCGTGGACGCGATCGATCCCGATCCGACACATCGGGAGCAGGAATATTTCACCGACTCGGACGGCGACTCGGTTCCGGACATTTTCGATCGTCATCACGGAGAGGATGATTTCGCGTACGTCGAATCCGGAACGGATGCGGACGAGAACGGGATCATCGACGCCTATGAGTATACCCAGAACCGTTGAGCGCGAGGTCAAAGGGGAGATCATGCGGACCGATATCTTCGTGATGCTGGCCATTCATCCGGGGTCCTCCCCGGAACGCGATCTTGACGACGCGTTCTCGATGTTCCGGGATGTCGCATCACGGTTCAGTCGTTTTTCGGGCGATAGCGAATTATCCCTTATCAACGCGTCTGGCGAGATGCGCGTTTCTTCGAGCATGTCGGAACTGCTTTCGTTTGCGCTCGACCTGCATCGTGAGACCGCCGGCCTGTTCGATCCGTCGATACTCACCGACCTCGAGGCGCTTGGGTATGCGGGAAGTTTCGGCGGCGAATCGTTCGGCACGCCTCTTCTCCGGAGTGAAGGAGCGCGATATCCGTTCACCTCGCTTTCGGTCGATATGGATTCGGGTATCGTGCGGAAGCCGGAAGGACTTCGGATCGACCTCGGGGGGATCGCCAAAGGATTCGCGGTCGACCGGGTCGCACGGATGCTCCGTGAGCGCGGATATCCCGATTTTCTTGTCGATGCGGGCGGTGACATTTTCGTATCGGGGCGGGATGTCGACCACGGGTACGGATACTGGGCGATCGATATCGCGGTACCGGCTTCAGTAACGGCCCCGATACTCATGCTTTCGGATATGGCAGTCGCGACATCGGGTATCGACCGCAGGAAATGGTTTGCGGAAGGGGAGGAACGCCATCATCTGGTCGATCCGCGAACCGGAAACAGTGCCGCGACGGATATCGTATCGGCCACCGTCGTCATGCCTTCGGTCGTCCGTGCCGAGGTGTTCGCGAAGACGCTCTGCATACTGGGGAGCGTGAAAGCGCTTGCGTTCGCGGAAGAACGTCATATCCCGGTCTTTCTGGTTACGGTGAATGGTGAAACGATGTATAATCAGTCC
The DNA here is from genome assembly GCA_035560715.1 of Candidatus Fimivivens sp. Classification (GTDB taxonomy): domain Bacteria; phylum Patescibacteriota; class Minisyncoccia; order Moranbacterales; family UBA1568; genus JAAXTX01. Next base: position 42,820 of record DATMYW010000041.1, read on the forward strand.
ATGAAGCCCTATGTCTACGAACATGAGAAATAGTCATCGTTTGCGAATCAGCCTGTTCGTGGCGTTCCTCGCATGCGCGATGTCATTGTGGCGTGCCGAGGCCGTTTCGGCGGCGGTGAAGGATACCGATGCCGACGGTCTGACCGACCAGGGCGAGACACAGATCTATCACACCGATCCGAACCAGGCTGATTCCGATGGCGACGGGGTTTCTGACGGACAGGAGATCCAAAACGGTACCAACCCTCTCGATCCTTCCGATTCGGTGCCGCAGGTGAAGGGTGCGACCGAGATCAGTGCGGGCATCCTTGGTTCCCCGGAAAAATTCCCGTGGTACTTCGCCCGCGCGGCGGGAATCCTCGCCTTCATTCTGCTGACGACCTCGACGGCATTCGGCCTCATCATCAGCTCCCGAGCGTTCATGAGGTTCCTTCCGGGCGTGGATGCCTTCGAATTCCATCGTTCACTTTCCTTTTCTTCGATCGTCGCCGTCATCCTGCATTTCGGAAGCCTGTTCTTTGATCGGGCGTTCGGTATGACGGTTCCCGAGGCGCTGGTGCCGTTCTTCTATTCGAGGACGGGAATCATATCGTCGGCGGGATTCGAATTGCGGATTCCACTCGCGTTCGGCGTGATCGCCTTCTACCTGATCATCGTACTCGTCCTGACGGCAGAGTTTCGGACGAACATGGCTCCGAAGGCGTGGCGGATCGTCCACTATGCGAGTTTTGCTGCGTATCCGCTCTTCGTGATGCACGGTTACATGAGCGGGACGGACTCTAAGGAAGGGTGGATGAGGGCGATATACCTGATTTCGGTCGCATTCGTGGCGCTACTTGTCCTCGTCCGTATCGTGTCGCGCACTATCATGCCTGTCGTACGTCGGCTTCGTTCTGAAAATGGACCGAAGGAGCATTCTCCCGAATGATTTCATCCCACATGCGTACCTTTCTCCGTCCGCTTCTCTTCGCTCTTCGGACGATCCGGTCACACAAGGCCCGGACCGCGTTCGCGCTGCTCGGGGTCGTTATCGGAGTCTTTTCGGTCGTCGTCATCATGTCGCTCGGGGACGGCGTCAAGCGCTATATCACCGGCCTCGTCGAGACCTTCGGCAGCAACCTGATCCAGATCGAGGTGAAGGTCCCGAATACCGGCAAGACATCGACCGCGAATTCGGGCGGTCTCGCACAGGGTATTCAGATCACGACGCTCACGCTCTCGGATGAAGATAAAATCGACAAACTTCCGAACGTGCTGGCATCCTATGCCGGCATCATCGGTCAGGAGCGTGCGACCTACGGATCGATCGGCAAACAGGTGATGCTCTTCGGTACGGGACCGCGGGAGATGGAGGTCGATACGAACGCGAAACTCGAATCCGGCCGCTTCTACGGTGCCGAGGAAGATGACAGTCTCGCTCGTGTCGTCGTGCTCGGGTACGGGGTCAAGGGGACGTTCTTCGGCGATCGTGACGCGGTAGGGGAGTCGATCACGATCCGTGGTGAGCGGTACCGAGTTATCGGCGTGCTCGCGAAGCGAGGTTCCGCGGCGTTCTTCGACCTTGATGCGATGGCCTATGTTCCGGTACAGACCCTCCAGAAGAAGATCCTCGGCGTTGACCATGTGCAGATGATCTCGGTTCGGATGGCAGACCCGGCACGCGAGGAAGAGACGGTCGATCTCATCACGCGGGTGCTGCGCAAGGAACACGATATCACGGACCCGACGCGTGACGACTTCGCGGTCACATCGACGCGCGAGGCTCAGAAGACCCTGGGTGACGTCGTGGGGACGATATCGATACTCCTCGTGGCGCTCACGTCCATTTCGCTCGTGGTGGGCGGGGTCGGCATCATGAACGTCATGTACGTATCGGTCGCGGAGCGGACCGGCGAGATCGGTCTGCGTAAGGCGATTGGCGCCAAATCGGGCGATATCCTCTTGCAGTTCCTCGTCGAGGCACTTATCATCACGGGTCTCGGTGGCGCGATCGGCATCCTGCTCGGCGTCGGGTTTTCCTGGATCACTTCGGTCATCCTCAGTCATGCCGGTTACGCGGTCTCGCTCGTCCTCACTCCGCAGTCGCTCCTTTTCGGCGCGGGATTCTCCATCGTAGTCGGCCTTGTCTTCGGTCTCTCGCCCGCCGTCCGCGCCTCGCGGCTTTCCCCGATGGAGGCGATCCGGAAGGAATGACGTTGACGGAAAAAAGAAATAGCACCCGATTTGAAGGTGCTATTTTCTTTTGGTGCCGTATCCGAACGACTTCAGGTTTCAGACCCCGCTGGTTATGGACGCAAGGCTCAGAGTGGTCAATAGAATCGACAGATGGATGATCTGTGGATGTGAGTTCCAGATTCCCTGAAGGACATCCCTTCCGATAATTAGTGCACAGAGAGCGATAATACCTACAAAAAGGTTAAAGATTGCTGAAAGAAGGAAGATGACTGTGAACGGGAAAAAAAGAATATCGGACCTACAAATCCGAAAACGAATGTGCCTAAAAGAAGCGCTCGTATACTTCCTATATCATCCGGGATCGTATTTGCGCGTATGATTTCTTTCAGCCGTCTTGCGAATAGGAGGCCTGCCACCGCGAATAAGCAGTATACCCACCCGTATCCTTTCCTGCCCGCTGAGAAGATGCCGGTATATGCGTTTGAAATGATGCCTATCCAGAGAAAAAAGCGGGAAATATGGAAAAAGCAAAGCTGGTATTTCGCTTCCTTGGAGTCCAGATACTACGCGAATCGTTTCATGTTAATCGGATTTTGCTGTTAAAGGAAATAGAACGATATGTATTAATAGAATAGGAAATTCGAAAATGTCAAGAAGTGAATGGAGAGTATTGAGTACGCCTAGAATAGGATTATCCATAATGGAACTAATTAGCACTCTCGTGACTAGATTGCTAATTTTTTGATTCGGGTGTACATTGAGTACGGAAGAATAGAGAATCAAGAATAACGAATCAGGCGTTTGATCGATGAGTCGGAGGCTCATCCCGAAAGCATTATTCCTTATCCTTTATTCCTTATTCTTGATTCGAAGTCGTATGAATATCAATCAGCTCACGCAGAAAAGTCAGGAAGCGGTCCGCAACGCGCAGGAGAACGCGTTGTCCCGCGGTAACGCCGAATTTCGACCCGAGCACCTCCTCTACGCGCTCCTGTTGCAGGAGGATTCCATCGTGCCCGGGGCGCTCTCCCGGTCGGGGGCCGACCTGGAAGTCATCAAAGGAGCGGCGCTCGACGCGATCGACATGTTCCCGAAAGGCGGCGGCGCGGGCAATCAGCTCTATCTGTCCCCGGTGCTTGCCAAGGTCTTCGACGAGGCGGAACGCGAGATGAAGAAACTCGGCGATTCGTTCATCTCGACCGAGCACCTGCTCCTGGCGCTCCTGTCGGTTCCCGGGGATGCGAGGGATATTCTTTTCAGGCACGGAGCGGACTACGATCAGACGCTGCAGGCCCTTTCGGGTATCCGCGGTGGCGCGCGTGTCGAGAGCGACACTCCGGAGTCGTCGTATCAGGCGCTCGATAAGTACGCGGTCAACATGACCAAACTCGCTCGTGAGGACAAGCTTGATCCGGTCATCGGACGGGATGAGGAAATCCGTCGCGTCATGCAGGTATTGTCTCGTCGGACAAAAAACAATCCGGTGCTTATCGGAGAGGCGGGAACCGGCAAGACCGCGATCGCGGAGGGCCTCGCGCAGCGGATCGTGTCGGGCGACGTGCCGGAGAGCCTCAAGAATCGCGAGATCATCTCACTCGACCTCGGGGCGCTCCTGGCCGGGGCGAAGTTTCGCGGTGAATTCGAGGAGCGGCTCAAGGCGGTCCTCAAGGAAGTGGAACGCTCGGCCGATCGGTTCATCCTCTTCATCGACGAGATTCATACGCTCGTGGGCGCGGGAGCCACCGAGGGCTCGCTCGACGCGTCGAACATGCTCAAGCCCGCCTTGGCCCGCGGGAAACTGCGGACCATCGGCGCGACGACCCTCAAGGAATACCAGAAATACATCGAGAAGGACGCCGCGTTCGAGCGGCGGTTCCAGCCGGTCTTCGTCTCGGAACCTTCCGAGGAGGACGCGATCGCGATCCTGCGGGGCATCAAGGAGAAGTATGAGCTGCATCACGGCGTCCGGATCACGGACGACGCGGTGGTGGCGGCCGTGCGGCTGTCGCGGCGCTACATCAGCGACCGGTTCCTTCCGGACAAGGCGATCGATCTCATAGACGAAGCCGCGTCCCTGCGGCGCATGGAAATCGACTCGTTGCCGACGGAGCTCGACGCTTTGGAACGCAATGTCCGTCGGCTCGAGATCGAGAAACGCGCGCTTGAGAAGGATATGGATGATCGTTCCAAAAGGAAGGTCGTGGAAATCGATCGTGAACTTGCGGACCTGCGTGAAGCGTCCGGGAAACTCTCGCTCCAGTGGAAGGGGGAACGCGATTTGATCGCGGGATTGCGCTCGCACAAGGCGGAGATCGATCGCCTGAAGTCCGAGGCTGAGATGGCCGAACGCCGCGGCGAGCTCGACCTGGTGGCAGAGATACGGTACGGCAAGATTCCGGAGATCCAGAAGGAGCTCTCCGCGGAGGAGAAAAAGCTGTCGAAACTGCAGCAGGCCGGCTCGATCCTCAAGGAGGAGATCACCGAGGAGGATGTCGCCGCGGTCGTCTCGAAGTGGACCGGCGTACCGGTGTCCAAGATGCTCGAGACCGAGGCCAAGAAGCTCGTGCACATGGAGGACGAGCTCCGGAAGCGGGTCGTGGGACAGGACGAGGCGATCGTCGCGGTGTCGAACGCGATACGGCGCTCGAGGGCGGGCTTATCGGAAGAGGGGCGGCCGATCGGGTCGTTTATCTTCCTCGGTACGACCGGTGTCGGCAAGACCGAACTTGCCAAGGCCCTGGCCGGATTCCTGTTCGACGACGACAAGTCGCTCGTGCGCGTGGACATGAGCGAGTTCATGGAATCGCATTCGACCGCGAAACTGATCGGCTCGCCGCCGGGGTATGTCGGCTACGACGAAGGCGGACAGCTGACCGAGAAGATCCGCCGACGCCCATACGCGGTGATCCTCTTCGACGAGATCGAGAAGGCGCATCCGGACGTCTTCAATATCCTGCTGCAGATTCTTGACGATGGCCGACTGACCGATGCGAAGGGGCGGACGGTTTCCTTTAAGAATACGGTCATCATCATGACGTCGAACGTGGGGTCCGAGACGCTCGCCCGCGCGGAGCGGCTCGGGTTCGTCGAGGAGCGCAAGGGCGCCGGCGAGGACGAACTGTCCGAGGAATCCATCCGGACCAAGATCATGAAGAGCCTGCGGGAGACCTTCCGTCCGGAATTCCTGAACCGCATCGACGAGGTCGTCATCTTCCATCCGCTCGGTCGCGGCGTCATCCGCCGGATCGTGGATCTTGAGCTCGACAAGGTCGCGGCTCGTCTCGCCGCGAGGGAGATCGCGGTGACGTTCACCGATGCGGCGCGCAAGCGGCTCGCCGAGAAGGGTTTCGACCCGTCGTACGGCGCGCGTCCGCTGCGGCGCGTCATCCAGAGCGACATCCTTGACCCCTTGGCGCTCGAGGTGATCGAAGGGAAGGTCCCGGCGAAGGGCATCGAGGTCGATGCCGGCAAGGAGGGCTTCACGTTCGGCAAGCGGCCACTGAAAAAGGAAAAAAGAAACGGGTAAAATGTAGGCCACGAGTCCCCGCAAAAGCGGGGATTTCCGTTTTCTAAACATATGAATTCACTCACGTAAGGTGGATTCGTTTTCAATGAAATTGCATTTCAGAATGGAATTCAAGCACGGAGAATTGACAAGTGAAGGGTGACGAGGTATCGTATTTTGATTTGCTGTTTCTTTTCAATCAATCAATGAAAACACCGGGAGGAAATTATGGTCGAGATGCCTGAGGGTTACTGGAAACGACTCGCAACAAAGTACAGCGATGTCATGAAAATAAAGAATTTCGTCACACCCGATGACATGGGGCTCTCCGAGGAAGAACGGACGTCATTGGAGGAGGCCCGCGGCAATTATAACCGCACGCAGGAAGTCTGTCTGGAACGGACGATCGAACAGCAGCTCTTCATGAGCATTGTCGAGGATATCCTGGAACCGATCAGGAACGCAAGAAGATACGTCGATAAATATGCGAAGAAACATGTCGGGGACCTGCTGGCTGGAGAGATAAACAAACTGGTAGGTGACGAACGGCGCATACTGGCTGTCTATTTTACTTACGAGGTCGGAAACATGACTACCTGTTATGATTTCGCCTCCATTATCTTCGACTGTATTCAGCTGAAAGCCTACCCAAACTCAGCTCTTAAAAAAGAAGAATAGCAGAACGGCTTCGTGAGAGTATCATCGCGGAGCCGTTTTTCTTTTCGGCGCAGTGCTGCTCTTTTTCCTAAAACGACGTTGTAGGATACGGGTTCGATGTATACAGATCGGTCGCGTAGCATGAGTATCCGGTTTGTTGTCGAAAGCCTTGAAATAAAAAATGTGATATAAATATGGCTCGGATAAGCCAAAGACTTTTTACGAAATGATATATGCGCTGTCGGGGTCGAACTCGCATTATTTCTCCGTGCCGCTTGCCCGTAGGGGAACTCCCTGATACGCTGTCCGTATGAAAGCGATCGCCTCACGTCCGGCTTCAGGATCGAAGAAAACGCGCCTCGAGCGGGTACGGGAGTTCGCGGAGCGGAAAATGTCCGGCATCAAGGATCCGGCGCACAGTATGGAGCACGTGCTGCGGGTGTACCATGTCGCCGAGACGTTGGCCGAGGGGGAAACGGCGGATCTCGAGGTGATACGTCTTGCGGCGCTGCTTCACGATATCGGGAATGTCCGGGAGCAGGAGGACAAGACGGGGAAGACGGACCACGCGGTGGAGAGCGTGAGGCTGGCGAAGCCGTTCCTGCGAAAGCTCGGATATCCGGAACGGAAGATCGCCCATGTCTGTGACTGCATCCTGACCCATCGGTACCGGACCAATCGGGAGCTGGAAACCCTGGAGGCGAAGATCCTGTTCGACGCGGACAAGCTCGATTCGATCGGGGCGGTCGGTGTCGCGAGAAATTTCTGCTGGTTTGGACGGAACAACGCCCATATCTATCGCACGGTCGACGACATAGAGGCGTATGCGAAGGAGAATCTCGGCGGGACGTTGAATGGGCGGATACGCGACAAATCGAAACACAGTCCGCAACTGCAGTGGGAGACGCGGGACAAGTACATCGTCGAGAGGCTCCATACGGCGAAAGCCAAACGGATAGGAGCGGGTCGGAAACGGTTTTCGGAGCGGTACCTCCGGAAACTCGAACAGGAGGTCCTCGGAAAAGAATGACATAAGCCTATGATTTTCCATTTCGCGATTTTCTTCTGGTCGGTCGCGTTTTTCCTTGGGATGCAGCTCGTCGCGGCGCGGGCATACCCGGTCGAGCTGTTCTGGACGGGATATGTGTTTTCGATCGGACTTCTGGTCGTGCTGTCCCTGGTTTCGGCCAGCAAGATCACGAAGCGCCTGCGGAACAGTTTCATACCGCTGCTCATCTCCTTTTCGGCGCCGTCGATCTTGATCCTTATCGACGATCGTCGGGAAAAGGCCGTCTTCTCGTTTTTGGCCGCGTCGGTCTACTATGTCGCGTTCCTCGCGCTTTACCGGCTCCGATTCGCGCCGAAGGACCGGACCGCTCGTTCGATGCTCTCGGTCGCCATGCTTTCGGCGCTGTTCTTTTTCTACGCGGCGGCGTTCGGGTTTTATCTCAATTTCTCCGTCCCGCTTTCCGCACTCGTCTTCGTATTCGCTCTGGGCTCGTTCGGGGCAGCATACCAGACGCTCGCGTCGGCCCTGCACGGCGACAAGCGCCGGGTTGCGCTTTATTCGTCCATCATCGCGTTCGGAGTCGGTGAAATTTCCTGGACCATCTCGTTCTGGCCGTTCGGGTACCTGACGGCGGGGAGCGTCTCGCTCATGTCGTTCTATATCCTGTGGGATATGGCGGATTCGCTGTTTCTGGGGACCCTGTCCCGGAAGCGGACGGTCTGGTATCTCGCGATCTTCGTCGCGCTGATCGGTCTTCTTCTGGTCACGTCCCCATGGCGGATACAGGTCTGAACGTTGTCCTTCGGTATGTTTGGGACCCTTGTCGGAAACGGTTCGGTGTGGTACCATTGTCTGATAACGCACGGAGCATTCGCCACCCCTTCCTATGACTTTGACCAAGAAAATCCTTCTTTTCGCGGCATTATCCATATTCGTATTCGTCGTCGGTGGCATCGGTGGCGTCTTTTTCCGCGACCGGGTCATCCCGTCGCTTCTCGCGTCGTTTCCTTCGCTCTCGCGAATGGACGCGTTCCAGAATATCGTCGGTAACACCACGATCATCGAGCGAAAAGTGCAGATGGTCGTCCGTGAGGACGATTCGGTCGACGCGATCGTGTCGCAGCCCTCTACCGCAGTGGTGGATATCATCGCGTCCGACGCCAAGGCTACGGGTGCCATCTATCAGGAGGGGAAGAGCCGTACCGGTGTTCTGCTGACCAACGACGGGATCGTCGCGACGTATGGGGACCCGTATGTCGCTACCGTCGGTCTCGGTGCGACAGGCGCCAACACGGTCACGTATCGCGTGCTCCTGCACGATGGATCGAGCCACGACGCGACGCTGCTCGGTGAGGACCGGCTGACGAACCTGACGTTCTTCCATATCGATGGGAATGATTTTCCGGCGATATCGCTCGCGAATTCCGATGACTCCGTTCCGGGCACGAAACTGGTTGCGATCGGCAATTCTTCCGAGGAGTATCAGAACCGGTTTTCCGTCGGCGTACTGTCTCTTCGGAACAAGCCGTTCAATATCTCCGGCAAGACGGTCGCCTCGTCCGAGAAGTGGGAAGGCGTGCTCGAGGGCGATTTCCCCGGTCAGGGAGCCTATCTCGGCGGACCGGCCGTGAACTTCCGGGGCGAGATGGTCGGCCTCTTCGGTGACACGCAGCTGAACGGGCAGGAGTCGTTCTTCCTGCTACCGTCGAACGTCGTCCGCGATACGCTGAGACTCGTCATCGACGGGAAACTTTCCTCGCGTCCGACGCTCGGCGCCTACTACCTGACCCTGACCAAAGCGTCCGCGGCCGGTAACGGCGCGGTCAACCGAGACCGGGGAGCGCTTGTCTATTCGCCTTCGGGCAAGACGTCGCTCGCGGTCCTGGCCGGGTCGCCCGCGGAGAGGGCCGGGCTCCGGTACGGGGATATCGTGATCGCGGTCAACGGGTCCGAGATCAACCTCGACAATCCGCTCTCGGTCGCGATCGGCCGATTGTCGAAGGGAGACGCCGCAGAGCTGCTCGTCCTGCGCAACGGATCCGAGATCACCGTCCCGGTGCAGCTGTAGTCGCAAGACAATCTTGTCTGTCGGTTCGGAAAGACGCCTCCTCGGGCGTCTTTTTCAATACGCGGCTTCATCAAAGATGTCCTAAATGATACGCGACCGCGTATCATTTAGGACAGTGAACGGAGAGGGAAGGGCGCGGCGATATCATTGGAAAGAGGACCGGATGCGTGTCGGATACATTTGACAGAACGTGAGAATGCAATATGATATCCGGTCGGTATTTTGTGGCAACTGAACGTTTTAAAAGGAGCGTATACGATGGTGAAAATGACTAAAAAAGACATAATGAAATTGTTTCCGGGCCGATACTTTGCGGCGGGCTATACCGAACAGGTGTTCGGATTCCGACCGAAAGAAATCCAACTGCCGGACTACTGGAAACC
>DATMYW010000042.1:0-19448 GCA_035560715.1 Candidatus Fimivivens sp.
CGAGCGTTCCGACCGCGATCATCCCTATCGCGATCCCGATCAGGTCGATACCGACATCGGTCAGCTTCCCCTCGCGACCCGGGACGAATAGTTGATGCGTCTCGTCAGAAAAGGCGTAGAGGAGCGAGAGCACGACGGACAGCAGGATGACGAAACCCCGCCGCTCACGCGGATACGTCAGCCGGAACGCGTTGTAGGAAAGGAACGAGAGGACGAGGTACTCGAAGACGTGCGCGCTTTTGCGCACGAGCAGGTTGTCATATGAAACGATCGTGCCGGAAATCGATCCGGACATCGATGAAAAGAAGAAGATGACCGCCATCCAGAGCAGCAACGTGGAATAGGCTCTTGAGCGTGAGCGGAACAACTCCATAGGTCAGGCCCGCTTCTTGGCTCGGATCTTCCGGAAACGCTCCCGGGCGTCGCGGAGCAGGTCCGGTAGCACGTAAAACGGCAGCCAGATCCACAACGTCGCGGCGAGAAACTTGTCGAGCAGTTCGTTCAATACCATATATCAGTTCATAAGGTCGTCTGGAATCCCGTCTCCGCCCTTCGCATATTCCGTCAGGTCGTATACGACGTCCTTTTTTTCCACGACGATGCGCCAGCCGTTTTCCTCGGCGACCCTCCTGAGGTTTTTGTTCGGATTGAACGCGATCGGATGCTCGACGATCTCGAGCAGGCTCACATCCGATTCGGTATCGCCGATGCCGTACGAATCGGCGAGATCGATCCCGTGTTCGCTCGCATACGTCTTTACCACGTCCCCTTTCGCCTTCGTCGGCTCGAAGATCGCCTCTCCGGTATATCTCCCGTCGTCGTCCTTCTCATACACGCTCCCGAAGACGAAGTCGAATTTGAGGTAGTCGCGGTTGTACTCCTCGACGATCTCGATCGGCGAACCGGACACGGCGATGATATGATAGCCATCCGAACGGAACTTCCGGATCAGACTCTCGGAGAAGATATACGTCCGCTTCATATGAAACGGAATGAGAATCCGGCTCGCCTCGCGGACCTGCTCTTCGGAGACGCCGCGGATATGGTCGGCGTACAGTTCGACGAGCGCTGACCGATAATCCTCATACGTACCCTCGTGTTCCAGCCAGCCGGAATAGACTTCCGTCAGCCTCTTTCTTACCTCCTTCGGAAACACCCCGAGCCACGAAAGTTCGTTGATCAGTTCGAAATGGAGGTTCTTCCGAAAGATAGTCCCGTCGATATCGAAGATGGCAAGTTTCTTCTGCTTCATGCACGTTTTCCCGGGATTACCACCCCATTGTACAAAGCGCCGTGAAAAAGGGCAATTCCTGCTTCACGCGACACGCCGACTAGAGATCCGTATGTTTTCTTTCCGCTGTCAGTCGTTGGTTCTCAGTTGTTCGTTTCGATTGCGGAAGAGTTCCCTCGCCGTCTCCCATACGGCCGGTTCCCCTTTCGTCTCCTTCAACCAATACCACCATTCCACGCCCCAGAGATACGCCTCCGGAAATCCGACCCGACGCGCATAGTCCACGTATTCCCGGAGCGTCCCGGGATTCATGGTCCGGTACTGTTCCTCGACGGATGCGTTCGCTACCCATCCGTCGAGCCACGGTTCCGCCTGGAGTTCCGCAACGATAAAACGGTGCTCGGGGAAAAACAAACCGAGGACAGCCGCCTTGAAGCGATAATAGTTCGGTCCGATCGGATAGGTGACATACCCCTGGTCCTGATTGAAGACTTTGCGGTACATCGTCGTCCCGAAAATGTCCCCGCGCGACACCGCCGCGGTCCATGTCGAGAATTCCCCGCTGTCGGTCACGAGGATCGGCCGCGACGGATCGAGCCGTTTCACGTAGTCGATCTCGGCATCGTAGAATTCACGAGAGAACGTCGGACACGTCCCGAAAAACGTCACGAATGGCTCGTTCTCCACTTGCCAGACCGTCACCTCGCTTCGCCCCTTGTACCGGTTCACGGCCTCGCCGATGAAGTCCGTCAGCCGCGCCTGTCGATACGCGTCGTTCCCCTCGTCCTTCACCCAAGACGGAATATGACACTCCGGCCATCTCGGCTCACGCTGGCCGATGACCAGGATCACGCTCGCGCCGCGCTTCGCAGCCTCGTCGAGCAACCAATCCGTGTCCGAAAAATCATAGTTTCCTTTCGACTGCTCGGACCGGTCCCAATAGACCGGGATACGGAGATGGCGCGCACCGAGATCATCGAGGGTCGCCAAATACGCCGCTTTCCAATCGATCCCGAGATCGAGGGCGTACGGAACGGAGAATGTGACCCCGAGCTCGACATCCTCGCGTGGCGCCGGTCCAGGCAGATTGAAGTACGAAAAAAAACCCGCAGCGACCGCAAGTGTCAGCCCGAATGCGATACCGACCGTCTTGAAGACGAATAGTTTCCGCTTCATGTAAATGATTCTTCGTATCAAAGGAATCCCGCGAGGTCGCCGCCGAGCGCCACGAGCCAGATTCCGAGCGAGAGCAGGGCGATTGCCACGGTCTTCCGGATCGTTTCCCTTCGACTGACTCGCTCCTCGAAGGTGGCCGGATATCGCGCGGACAGCAGCATGGCGAATACGAACACGAGCCCGAACTGGACGCCGCCCATACCCTGCACGAAGGTCGCGGGACCGAGCGAGACCGCATACGAGACCAGAAGCGCTCCGAGTCCGCCGAATACCTGATTGAACGCGAAAAACCCGGCGGTTCCTGCCGTCTTATGTTCCGGTTTCGAAAACCGTCCGTGACCGGAGAGGATCGATTCCCGGAAAGAAGGGACGAGGAAAAGCGAAAGGCCGGCGAGAAAGATACCGAACTTCGACCAGATCAGCCCGGTGATGAAGTTCGACGCGAGATACGATTGCCGGAGCAGGATGAGTGACCCGGCCTGGAATGCTCCGGCTACCAACACGGAAAGCACGAAACGTGAATCGTGTACGCCACGCTTCCCCGCGGAGAGAAGTGTCGCTCCTCCCGCAAGCAGCGCGATCGCGAATACGTGCAGAAATGAGATGTGTTTGCCCGCGACGAGCGCCGACGTCACCGAGAACAGGAAGAGGAACGCTATCGCCGACGCGCCGACGAGCGGTGCCGCGCGCGATACCTCACTCTGCTTGATGGCGTAATACATCATCAGAAGCCCGAAGAGGTACAGGACTCCCGCAACGATCCCGATCGCGACCGCGGACGGCGTGAACCGCACGAACCCGAACGGGATGATCGCCAAAAATGGCAGGTTCATGAGCGACACGAAAAACGCGTAGAGGGCCGGCGCGCCGATACGCTTTTCCGAGAGAAGCGACTTGTCCACCACCGACGCGATCGCCGAGAAGAAATATCCCGCGAACGCCACGGTCATCCAGTTCATATGGTGTGTTTCTTTGCTTCCAGTATACCGTGTCCGTGAGAATAATAAAAAGGCTCTGGGTTACAGAGCCTTGCATTCTACGGTTTCCGACGGCGACAATGAACCTTCGCAACCCCTATTCTTCGACGGGATCGATGACCGCCACGTGGTATTCCCGACCCTCAATCCATTCGGCTTGATAATGATATAGCATTGCTTCGCCCGGAAAGTCGTCCGCATATGCCTCGAGTCGCCCATACGCCTCCGACAATAGCGTCACTTCCCCGTTCAGGCGAAGAAGGTTGTTCTCATAGTGATGATTCGGATTCCGGATCGGCTGATGTAATCCGATAATTGACGAAATCCCCATCTCAGCCATCATTCGGCGCGACAACAGTTCCGCTAATCGGGGCATGATACCCGCACGCGGTCGTTCGTATCCGAAGCAGCGAAGCTGTGCCTCATCGTCACAAACGTTAAAACGTATGCCATCAATTGCCGAAATCAGCGCCACCCGATACCGCCTCCCCTCTTCCAGAATATGAAACTCATCATATCCATTCCTTTCCTTGCCTTTCTCTCGATAGGTAAGTACGGTCGCCACGCCATCATCAAGTTCCCAAAGTCGGGGAAGCAGAATGCATTCCTGTGCTCCGGTCAGTGCCTTTCCGACTATCGGGACGACATAGTGCCCGTGACGGTTCTTTTTGTATTCCATACCGACCTCCTCTTGATTATGTTTAACGTACGCCATCTTCGATCCGAAACGGAATCACGAAATGAACTACCCCGCAGCAGAGCTGACGGGGTATCTGTCATCCCGGGCTTGACCCGGGATCCGGCCCCCGTTTCACGGCGACATATCCGCAGCAGAGCTGCGGGGTATTGACCCTAATAGAGAATAAAACCGACGCCAGACCGACACCGGTCGAATTCATTACCCGTCGCGACTAATTGTGGAATACCTCCATTAATACTAAATACAATCCGCCGAGCAACATTCCTATCGAGATACATCCTCCGATTACCGCCCACAAGATCATTTTCCACTTTTTCATGGTTTTCTCCCTTTATTGTTAATTGTTTTTAATACTTTCGATACGTCCGCATGTTCGCTTTGACCACTTCTTCGATAACGACAACTATAAACTTCCCATCCGCTTTTTTTGCTTCGCCTCCGCGATGACAGTCTCATAATCGGCACCTACCGCAAGCCGTTTTCCTCCTCCATACGCTGCATACTCCCCATGATGTTCCTCAAGCAGTCGCTTTTCTTCCCGATGATACGCTTTCCAGTTCATGAAGTTCGGATCATCCGGATTCATTCCGCCCGCACCCGTGAAATTCCGGAAAAACAGCACGAGCTCGCCAACAACCAGCCCGCCCACAAGCGTAAAGAATACGAGTGGAGCGATGCCATTTTCCACATTTCCCCGCAACGCGTCACCGATGGCGGAAGAGAAGAAATGCACGGCAATAGATACGGACAATAACAGTACCAAGCAAAAGAGAATGTTCCTGGGCCTGCGTTGATTATCGCCATTACCGTCATCGGAAAATGCATACCACCACTTTCGATTCATCCCTCCCCAAGGAATCAAGTCGAAGAAAGCGACCACTATACACCACGCAAATCCGGACACGATACCCGACGCTTCCATTACCCGCATCCTATCTATCGACAGAATGCCGAGGAGGCTTCCAAAGAGACCCGTAAACGTACAGAAAAATATCGATGGCTTGACGATGAATATCTCAAAATTCACCAGTCTGTAAAGCTCTTCTTCACTTAGTTTTTTCATCTTTCCTCCTAAAAATGTTTTTTGTTAACGATCAACCGGCCCTTTTTGTCATTGACTTCGTGTTTACGCTCAACTTCAGCGGAACAGAGAGGTGCGGACGATTCCAAGAAACCGTCCCCAAATGACCGACATTCCGCCTGACGATATGCCGTAGATGAGCCAAACCGCGATAAGGTAGGTCGTCGTGACGGTCGATATGACTCCGGTATTCAGAGAGAACGCTTTCACGAATTTCCATGAAAGCAGCCGGGAAACGGCGATCGAGACGATGGAAATGACAATAAGCGCTTCAGGCCGGAACCATATCCCCAGCACGGGCGCCGATATGACGGCGAGAACAAGAAGCGTCCAGAACGGTACACGCTCGCTGGAATACCGGGTCAGCCCATCAACGAGACTCAATGGGAGAAGGAATAGATCAAGAATATCCCCTCTCAGTTTTCCTGATGATTCGCTTTCCACCTGTTTCCAGGTTACGAATTTTTCTTGCATGATGCTCCTCCTTTCATATTCGGTTTGTAAGAGACACTCCTTTGTTCGAAACAGCCAAGTGTACACCCGATATAATATTTTGTCAACCAATTTCGATGACAAATCTTGCATTTGCTCGAAAAACGTGCTAAAATAGGCTTATACGTATGAAAAACCAAACCCTGACACAACTCGAGGAACTCAACCTTTCGCCCAACGAAGCCAAGGTTTACCTTGCCCTGGTCGAAACCGGACTCACCTCCGCCGGCGAAATCATCAAGAAGACCGGGTTCCACCGGAGCGTCGTATATGAGACCCTCGACAAGCTCATGGAGCGCAAGCTCATCACCAGGCTCACCAAACAGCACATCGCCCACTTCCAAGCGCTCGAACCGGACCGGCTGCTGCAGAACATTCACCGACAAGAGGCGATAGCCAAGGATCTCATCGGGGATCTCAAGAAACTCGCGAAAATGGACCAGTCCGAAATCACCGTCTACGAGGGTGCTGAATCATACCGACGTTTCTGGCTCGAATCGATGGAACGCATGCCCAAGGGATCCACGGACTATGTCGCGGGCTCGATCGGCAAGGAGTGGTACGAGATCATGGGCGACAAGGCGCTTAAGCGGTATTTCAAAATCGCCCAGGAACGGGACATCAGATGGAAAATGATCGTCTTTGACAAAGATGACTACGAGAAGACGTTTCTCGACAACTATCCCGGATTCCATTGGCAGACCCGGTTTATCGACCGTCCGTTCTCGAAGGAGGGCAATTTCAACGTCTTCGGCATGGAAAGCGTCATCTTGCACTCCGCAACCGAACCCCTGATCATCGAGATCAAGAACGGGAGCCTCGTGAAGATCTTCCAGAATCTCTTCGACATTCTCTGGGAAAACGGCATCGACATGGACACGCGATCCGTCCGCACCGAACGAAGGAAAGGGAGTTGAACGTAAGATACGAAAAACGACCGCCCTGTGGCGGTCGTTTTTCATGTCGTCACGACTTCGCGATGCGGTCGTAGTAGAGCCGGACGTTCGAGATCCAGTTTCGGACGCTTTCGGGACTGTGTCCCTCGCACGAACTGCCGCACTTCCACGCGATCAACTGACCGGGATCGCTCGTCCGACGCTTGTCGACGAGTTCCGCGATACGGTCCCCGGTGGCCTTCGCAGCCTCCTCCGGCGACCCGAAGCATGCGTACCCCATCGACGTGCCGCGGCTCCCAGAGCCCTTGAGGCCCCAGTAGTTCCGACAGTCCTCCCCGGCAAGCGAGGGAGCATGATTCCCCCAATCGGATTCCTTCTTCGCGATACCCACGAGAAGTGCCGCGATGTGCCGATCAAACTTCGCGATCGCCGGAACCATCGCCTCGATCGGATACCCGGACACCAGGTCGCGGATCTGTGATTCGAGTCCGCCGTCCCTTGTCTCACGCACGGGCGCGTCGCCCTTCCGTTCGATTACCTGACACGGGTCGACCGTACTCGCCTGTCGAGGAGTAGCCTCCCGCGTATCCGCTCCGAACGACTCCAACACCTCTCGCTCCCGATGGAGCGAACAGAGTCCGCTCGCCCTTTTCGGAGATTCCTGTGCGTTCGCGACTGCCGACATGCGATCAGTCGGACCGCTGCTTTTCGGCGACAGTGCATAGACCGATGCCGCCGAAAAAAAGAATATCCCTGAAAGAAAAAATGCCTGTCTGGCACGTCGATTCCGAAACATGTTCCCCGCCCGCCTTCCATTCGATTCTATTGATTCACCACCGTCATCACCTCCCGGAACGAAACCGTCTCCGGTTATCCGCAACATAGGTTACCCTTACAAGGTTAACCCTCCTTTTTCTGTTCTCCCTCTCTGGAACGTATTTCCGATCATAGCAAAATTTCGGCAAAGGGTCAAAGGGATTTTCCGAAATTACCCTCAAAAGAGCCATAATATGAAATACGAAAAACCCAGGTTGCCCCGGGTTTCGGATCGTTGTGTCTGTCGGTCAGCCGTTGCCGTTATCCGTGTCGCTCAGTTTGCGGACATACAGGTCGACGTCGGACTTCCATTTCGCGACGCCGTACGGATCATGACCCGCGCACGAGCTTCCGCACTTCCAGCGGATGAGTTTCTCCGGCGTATCAAGGTTGTTCTCGTAGATGAGCGTATGCAGGCGTTTCGCGACCGTCTCCACCGCGTCCTTACGACTGTTGAAGCAGGTATGCCCGCCGGTTCCCATCATCTTGCGGATACCGCGGTATCCCCATTCATTGAAGCAGTCCTGTCCGTCGAGGAGCGGCACGTGCGTCCCCCATCCAGACTCCTTCTTCGCGATGGCGATAAGGTAGATCGCGACCGTGCGGTCCTGTTCGAGGATATATGGCACCATGTCCTCGATCGGATATCCCTTCACCATTTCGCGGACGCGCTTTTCGAATTCCTTCTTGCCCGGGTCCTCTTTCGTGAGTTCCAAAAGCACCTTGTCGGTGTCCGCGGCAACTTCGGTGGAAGAACCGAGCACCCGCGCCTCGAGCGGCTGCGAAACCGGGACATAGCGGACCTGGTCATCCGCCTTCGCGCCCGATCCGAACGAATGTTCGAGAAAGAGCGCGGACGCCATACCCAGAACCATCGCGCCGACCAGTGGGGCATAAGCCGTCCTTCCAGACGATATGCCGAGACGGAACCCCGACAATCCGGCAGACAGATCCTCACCGAACAGACGGAGCCTCTCTTCGAGTTCACGGATCGACGCAAGGTCCGGAACCGGAACGGTCGGCATGGAGATGACGAACGCGGGACGACGCTTCGTGACGATACCCGAAAAGCCGGCGGGACGAAGTCCGTCGACGGTTTTGATACCGAGGTCGATATATGACGGTTTCTGACCGAGCACGTCCACCGCGTATCGCGAGTAAAGGGTCGGGTCGCCGCAAAAAGAGACCACGCCGACGCGCCGACCCCGTGAAATCACTTCGGAACGAACCGGACCGGACGGACGAACCCCTGGCTTGGACGTCAAAAGAGACCTGTCCACGTCCGGACGGGAAAGTCCGTCGAGAAGGCTTTTTTGCTGCTGTCTCAAGGGAAATGCCCTTTGATTCATATCCGATTCGATGTCTATTTCTACCGTGTCGTCGAGCGCCTGATGCCGGCTAGAGACCCGCCGCGGTCCGAAAATATCCTTCCACGTCCGGCGTTCCCACGAAGCACTTCCCGTCCGCGAAAAGGAACGGTACGCCGATCGTGTCTTCCGCTAGTCCGCACTTCTTCGCTGCCGCGACCATCTCCGCCGCGTTCGTCCGATCGTGCCAGACTTCCTTCCTCACGAAATTCACCTTGTCTGCGATCTTGCCCTCATCGAGGAAGGCCTCGACATCCTTGCAGTGTGAACATTCGGTGCCGTAATAGAAAACGACTCCGGACGGAGCATCGACCCCGGGCATGACACCGCTCTGATCCCGTTTCGAATTCCAGAACGCGAAACCGGAGACGAACACCACGGCGATTGTGACGGCGAGGATTGCTTTCTTGTCCATACGGAAACCATTGGATAGCGGGTCACATTTGCCCTTACATCATAGCACATATCTGTCCGAAAAATAAGTCGGCGACTTTTCAAGGGGTACGCGCGAGTCGATTCATCGACTCGGACGTCTGACCGGCTTCAGACCGATCGCCAGGGCGACCGAAGCAGCGATCACAAGGAGGATAAGCGAGAGCGCCTGCCCCTCGGTCATCCATCCGAAAAAGATCTGAGATCCAAGATCGGGCTCACGGAAGAACTCGACAAGGAACCTCGTCAAAGCATAACCCGACAGGAACAGCAGCGTGAGGAGCCCGTTCCTCGAATTCCGCTTTCGAAACCACACCAGCAGAACGAAGAGGAAGAGGCCCTCCAAAAGCGCCTCATAGAGTTGGGACGGATGCCGAAGCTGCCACGCGCCTGTTGAAGGATCGGGAGCATACATCGCCCAGGGAACTGCGGTCATCCGCCCCGGGAGTTCGAGATTGAGAAAATTCCCTATACGCCCGACGAACAGGGCGATCGGGACGGCCGAAGCGAAAAAGTCGGAAAAAGCACCGAAGGAAAGTCTTTTAAGGCGTATGTAACAGCCAAGAGCGACCGAAACACCGATGAGTGCACCGAAAAAACTCATACCGCGGATGCCGACGAACCTCCCCGTACCGTCGACGGGAGAGAAGATCGTTAACGGATTGAAGAAGAGTGACGGCTCGTAGAATAACGCGAATCCGAGCCGACCTCCCAGTATGATCCCAAGGAACGCCGTCATGGAAGCGTCCCAGACGGTTCCGGCATCGAACGAGCTCTCACCGGAACGTATACGCGAGAGCAGATACCCCACGGCGGCGAAAAATCCTCCCACGAAACAGACGGCATACCACCGTATGACGAACGGCCCGATCACTAGGGCGACCGGATCGATAAACCGGGGAATATGTTGCCACCAGTCGGCCATAGCTGTAGGAAACGGCATCGGGGAGGGATTCCTACTCCTTCGATTTCGCGCCGTATGCGGAGGCGTAAATGTCGGCAAGCGCGAAAAAAAGCGACACGACGATCGGACCGATAAGCAGTCCCGGAACACCGAAGAGCGCAATCCCCCCCAAGGTCGCGAAAAAAACGAACAAGGGATGCATCGCCGTGTCTCGCCCCACGAGTTTCGGCCGGATGATATTGTCGATCATCGAAATGACCCCGAGCCCGAACGCGAGGATGAAGACACCCTGCCAGATATCTCCCGAAGCGACCAGGATGATACCCGTCGGAAGCCAGATGAGGGACGTGCCGATGCCCGGGATGAGTGACGCGACGGACACGACGATGCCCATGACCACGGGTGATGGGACGCCCGCGACGAAGAATGCGATGCCGGCAAGCGTTCCCTGGATAATCGCGACGACAAGCGTTCCCTTGATCATCGCCCGGCTTATGGAAATGAACTCATTGAACAGGAGCGCGTCCTGACGGTCATCAAGCGGCGAGAACCGTTTCGCACGCCGCAGGAGGTCCTCACCGTCGATAAGGAAATAAAAGAGCGTAAAAAACAGCACGAAGAGTCCGATAACGAACTGCAAGACCCCCTGATAGGCCGCGCTTAGCACCGAAACCGCTCCGGAAGACACCGATTGGAACGACTGCGCGAACCGCGTCGGCAGATCACCGGAGGGAAACAGTCGATGAAGCAATGGTGACTGTTCGAGTATCACGATCGCCCCGTTCAGAAACGACGCGGTCTGTTCCGAATGATAGAGGGACCCCGCCTCGTTCACGGCAAATCCCACGACGATGGAAACCGGCGTCACGATGAGTATCGCGACCAGGAAACAGATAACGATGGCGGCTGCCGCATGACTCCCGAACAGTGCCTTGCGGAGATACAGGTTCAGGTCCCAGAACAGGACGGCAAAAATCATCGCGATGATAATCGCGGTCAAGAACGGCTGAAAGATGAAAAATACCGCAACCCCGGCTACGATGAGGAGAAGCAGGAACAGATAGGTACCGAAATGTGACTCTTTCATAGAGATTGTGACAAGACGTTCCGTAGCCGTATGCTATAGGAAAAACGGCTTCCGGGCAAGGAAATATACATTGAGAACATTAGCTCTTCCCCGTATATCGAGACTTTTCAACTCTATCATCCCCGCCCCGCATCCGTAGGGCAGGCTTCCGGCGGGGATTATTTGATTCCGGATTTCGATTTCTCACTCCGCAAAGCGCGTGAGGTACGACGAGATTCCCGTTTTCACGGGAATGATACGGGCACGTTTATCTTTTGTCGACCAGAAAGTGGTTATAGTATTCACGTGATGAGGCCCTACTTCGACTCAGATCAGGACGTGAGAGATTCGATAAACGCATCGCTCGATTCCCGTCCGAAGGTCGGAAAGGCAGGAAATCCGAGAAGAATCTGCGCATTGACCAAAATGGTCGGCTTTCCGTTCAGATTCATTTTCCGGTGTGGAGGCCGGACGGCGAGTTCGAGTCCGTACCGGCCCCGAAACCAGTCCTTGATTCCGGCACGGGTATTGTGTGACGCGGGAACGATGAATGGCCCATATCCCTTCTTCCGCGAGGAATAATATTTCCGATGCCCCTCGTGCAGGAACAGCATCACCTGCGCATCCTTGCGATTGAAGTGTGAATGAGTTTCATCTTTCGACTTTCGACTTTCGACGATCGACTCGATGGTTGTCAGTTGTGAGTTGTCAGTTGTGAGTTCCCGTCTTCCATTCTCCCGGAAATACCGGCATCGGTCCCGGAGCGGGCACGCCCCGCACTTCGGTCGGGCGACACAGATCGCACTCCCGAAGTCCATCAGTGCCCCGTTCAAGTCCTTCGCCGGCATACGAAACCCGCCCTCGAATTCCGTGAACGGCATATCGGCACGCTTCGATCCGAAGAAAAACCTCCCGACGACACGCCGAAGGTTCGTATCCCACGCGACCGTGTTTTTGCCGTACGCGAAACTCGCGATCGCCGCGGCCGTGTACGGACCGACCCCGGGCAACGATTCGAGCTGCTCCACTTTCTTCGGAAACCTCCCATCATATTCCCCGACTATGACGCGTGCCGCCTTGAGCATATTCCGTCCGCGGGCATAGTACCCGAGTCCCGCATAATACGGCAGGAATTCCTCCCACGTCGCGGCAGCAAGTCTTTCGACCGTCGGAAACCGTTCCAAAAAACGTTCGTAGTAACCGATCACGCGCGACACCTGCGTCTGCTGGAGCATGATTTCCGAAACCCACACCTCGTACGCGGTGACACCTGGTTTTCTCCATGGCAAATGCTCCCGCCCCGCCCGAACGAAAAAGTCTTTGACCTTATCTTCAAAAAAATCAATTTTAGCACGCAATCGTTTATTCATGGCTGCGAAGTTGGAATGGTGAATCAGGAATCATGCAAAACCGGAACAATACGGTCTTCAAACATCCTGCTTCATTCTTAATTCTCTATTCTGTATTCTCCATTCTTAATTCTTGATTCCTTATTCGTTATTCTTCCTCCGAAATGATTCCGCTCCCCAGACATTCATTCCCGCGATAGAACGCGGCGATCTGCCCGGCCGCGATGCCGGTATCGCCATTCGCGATCGTAACGTGTCCGCAACATTCCCGAAGGGACCCCATTGGGGCCGACTGGATCGAAAGCGTGCATGGATATTCCTGCACTCCGTGACGGAGTTTCACCGTCAGTCGATCGTCCACGTCCGGTGCGTCCGAGATCCATGAAAGACCATCGACATCGAATTCCGATCGCGCCGTTTCCGCGCTGCGATATGCGTTCGATACGTACACGATATTTTTTTTCGCATCCTTCGAAACGACGTACCATGGACCGCCGGAAAGCCCGATACCGCGCCGCTGTCCTATCGTATAGAACCAATATCCGTCGTGCTTGGCGAGCACTGCTCCCGTCTTCGCATCCACGATATCCCCCTCTTTCGTGCCAAGCGTCTCCTTGAGAAACTCATCGAATGGGATGGTACCGAGGAAACAGATACCCTGACTGTCCTTCCGTTCCGCGTTTGAAAGTCCATACGTTCGCGCGAGTTCCCGCACCTCGTCTTTGCGATACCCACCGATCGGGAACATCGCCTTCACCAGCTGATCCTGCCGGAGCCGGGAGAGAAAGTAGGTCTGGTCTTTATGTTCGTCGGCGGAGCGCAACAGTCGCGCTTTTCCGTCGCGGATTTCCGTTTTCGCGTAGTGCCCCGTCGCCACATGGTCGAAATCGGCCCCGTACGCCTCGACGAACGCCCCGAATTTGATGAGCGTATTACAAAACACGTCCGGATTCGGCGTCCGCCCCGCTTTCGACTCGGCGATCACGTATGATACGATCCGCTCGTGGTATTCCTTCTGAAACGGAATGATTTCAAGCGGCACTCCGGCCCCCTCACATACCGATCGCACATACTTCAGATCATCTTCCCACGGACACTCTCCCAGGAACGACAATTCGTCCTCAAGCCATATCTTGAGGTAAAACGCGGTAATATCGTGCCCCGCGTCCCGGAGGAGACGTAAGGCTACCGAGCTGTCCACCCCGCCGGAAATAAGCATCGCTATCTTCATACGCGCTTTCTTCGAAACGGAATGATAGCACGGAATAAGAAAAATGTCACCGGAAACAAAAGGACCCCTGAAACCATTGCAGTTCCAGGGGTCCAAGAGATAATCGACTGATGTACTTAGGGTTGAAATACTACGTTGCCAGAACAAATGAACCGCGTTCCAACACCCCAAGGAACACTAGTACGAGGTCTTCTGTCGCCAACCTCCCACTCACGACGGTTGTCATTGTTGTCATGCCAGTAAGCAGTCACCACGAACTCTTCTGCGTCCTTTCCTTTAACGTAAGAAAAGTTGTAGTTGTTCGATGTCTGCGTCTGCAGGATACCTATCGACCCAGACCACTGCGCATCAATAAGCGTCGCGATATCTTCGAGCGTCAAGAAGCGTTGTAAGCGTTGTCCCAAAAGCTCCGCTTGGATTATGGCGCTATTCGCTTCTTCCTTGAGCTCAAATGCGACATATATCCGCTTAAGAGAAGGCCAGAGCGTTGTCTCCACGATATCAAGATCGAAATGGTCCATTAAGGTGCTCCGAACACAGAGCCCCTTGCGGTTGCGGTACCATTCGTTTGCATTAAACGGCTCCGTCCTTGCCGGGAAAGTAAGCATCGCAACTGGACGAAGGAAATCGGTCTCCTTAAATCTCAGAAGATCTTTCCCGACGATTTCATGCGTCCCACGGAGGACGCCGAGGATCAGCGGATGATGAGGAAACTGTCCCAAACGAGTCAGGTCATCCTTCGTGTAGCCTGCCGCCTCAAGTGCGTTAGCAAGCTGATGCGTTTGCCCTTCTTTGTAGCTCGACATGTCGATCTCCTTTTTTGGCACATGTGCCATATTTGCCAGTGGACTCCGATCGGAAATCGATCGGCGGTCATAGCCACGAACACTGAATCGATTTCAGGACTTGTGGCTACGACCGTCTGTCGTCTGTTTGTGAAGAGACAATCCGACTGGAGATACTAGCTATTTTCCAGCATCCTGTCAAAGGTCAGCCGTGTCACCAGGCAGAGGACCCACCGATGTTTATGCCTGAGTTGTCTGACCGAATATATAAAAGCCCCCTGCGCTTTTTCACGTTTTTTGTGAAAGTGAGCGCAAAGGGCAGAGGGTCAAGGAACAGGAATCGAGGCCTGGGGGCAGGACGCTACTTGCGCAGTCCCGCAATAACACGACCTGTTAAACCAACCGCGGGCGTCACTGCCGACGTCGACACACGGCTGGCCGTCCCAGCGGTCGAAGACCAAAAAACACCACGCTCCGCTGGCATCCTTCCAGTGAGCGCCGTTCGGATGGTTGTCCGCGAATAGCGGATCAGCCGCATTCGCGGCAATCACCGCGCGGGGATCGTTCTCGAGACCACGACGAGCGAGCGCTTTCTCGAGATCATCGTCGCTCATAAATCCCGGACGAGTATATTCCCACAGCTCCGGATAGAAGAACACGACGTCGACTTCGTCGTCGCCGCCAAACGGCATACCGTTCATGACCCCGTCATCCGTATGCTGCTTGCGGCCGGTCGCCGCCAATGCCGCCCGTGAACTGAGACGCCTGTTAACCTTCGTGCGACGAACGATGAGATTACTAAACATTTCGACACGTCGCCGAAAAGCGGCGAACTGTTCGTCGGCGAGTTCAGACTGGCCGAGTGCCCGCTGGGCTGCTGCGGCGTCGAACTCATTGACATGTTTTTCCAGAAGGGCGCGGTAGTTCGCGACCGCTTCGTCGATCTGCCTTTGCGTCATCTCTTTGGATGGGGTCATGTTTTTTGACATGGCGTCATCTCCCGTATTTGCCAGTGGACTCCGATCGGAAATCGATCGGCGGTCATAGCCAGAAATCCTGAAAATGGTTCAGAACTCATGGCTATGACCGAACGACGAGAAAAACCATACGTCGAGCCTCTTTCGGCTGCGACACAATCGCAAGCATCACGGAATTGTTTTCAAGATACTGAAGAATCATTGTGGCACATTTTTTAGATTCTGTCAAATCTACAGGCTAGAATTCGAATGTGATACGTTTTTGCAAAAAAAACGCTTATAGCCTGTTCACCACTGAACGTTTTGTCTCCGGCCCGACCAAAGTGAGAAACTCCGAAATGATCCGTTTCACCTCGGCAGTATCCCTCGCGTCCATAAGGACGATCCGGAGGTCCTTCGCGTTATCGAAACCTCCGACATACGCCTTGGAGAACTTTCGCATCACGTCGAAGCGGTGGCCTTCGCCGTAGAACTGTTCGAACAGTTTCAAATGCTCGACGAGCGCGAGGAGTTTTTCTTCCACGCGGATGTCATTCTTGCGCGCATTGAACACCCAGGGATTGCCGAGTGCGGCGCGACCGATCATGATCCCGTCCGCGCCGGTCTCCTTCGCCTTCGCCCTGCCGTCCGCGAGATCGATAACGTCACCGTTGCCGATTATAAGAACTCCCGTCCCCTTCGCCATCTCGACCGCACGGGCTATGCGATCCCAGTGCGCCGGCACGAGCGACATTTCCTTGCGCGTCCGCGCATGCACGGTAATGGCAGCAGGCGTTACGGAGAGAAGTTCAGGGATCCAGGTCTCGAGCTCGTCACGATTCCAGCCGATCCGCGTTTTCACTGAAACCGGAATCGGATGATGATGGGAGGCCACGCCTTCCTTCGCCGCGATGATGATTTCTTTGGCAAGGGTCGGATCCTGAATAAGAGCCGCGCCGGCGCCTTGCTTGTTAATCGCCTTGTCGGGACATCCCATATTGATATCCACCCCGTCGAATCCGAGATCGGCGATCAGATATGCCGCCTGCCGCATCTTCTCGGGCGACGCGGAAAAGAGCTGCGCCACGATCGGTCGCTCGGTCTCGCCATCATATTCGAGCTTCGGCAAAAGCGCCCGGAGCCCGTCCGGATGCATCAATCCGTCCGCGGACACGAACTCGGTCCACATGATGTCCGGCTTCCCATGCCGCGTAAGCATCGTCCGAAACGGAAAATCCGTCACATCATCCATCGGCGCCAGCGCGAAAAACGGTTTCTTCAGTTGTTTCCAGAATCCCTTATCCATACCGACATCGTACCGGCACCATCCGAAAGAGGCAAGATGTCCGATTCATGTCCTCGAATCCCAAAAAATGGTCCGTGCGCGATGGCGACACGGACCATTCATATCTACCGTCAGACCGACGGCGAATTCCCATTCGGAAGATATTTCTCCGCGAGCCAGCCGTAGATTTCCCGTCGACGTTCATTCGGGGTCAGCAAATCCAAAGGACTGACTCCGAGCACGGACGCGACGGGAAAGATATGCCAAAGCGGATACGTATCACATTTGTCCTCATATCGGTAATGAGACATGAGGGAGATATGATTGCCGGCAAGACGCACCAGTTCGCTGGGATACATGCCACGACGACACCGTTCTCTTCGAAGGTTTGTGCGAAGGACCTGCTCATATTCGATATCGTAATGGACTTCGGTCGTCCCTATTTGGATATCGTCTCGACGGATCGATGCGTCTGAAAGCATTTCTCGCAACTCATCTTGCGAACAGAGCAGTTCGACGATATGAATGCGAAAAAATTCGGCAGCGGCTCGCAGGAACCGGAATGACGGGAAAGCACCTTTCGTTCGGTACTTCCATAACGTCCTCCTCGCTACCATGGTACTCGCGGCGAACGTATCAAGGACAAGGCCCTCCTTCGCACGCCCCTCATACAAATCCATGACGTTACCCATGGCGATCTTATGTCGATGTTCAAGCAGCATCTTCTTCGATATTTCATTCATGAATGGAATTCTTGGGTTGTTGGAAATGAACTCCTGGCTACCATACCTGCCATCATGACAGACGTCAACCCCATCGACACGCCCGCGTCCGCCGCGGGGATTTCCGTCCCCGGTTCGATACACCCGTCCGCGGACACGAATTCGGTCCACATGATGTCCGGCTTCCCATGCCGCGCGAGCATGGTCCGGAACGGGAAATCGGTCACGTCGTCCATCGGCGCGACGGCAAAAAAAGGCCTTTTCAATTGTTCCCAGAAGTTCTCTTCCATGAGGGAATCGTAGCGGGCCAGAAAGAAAGAAGCAAGATGGTCGGAAAATCAGGCGCCGATCCGGACGATTTCCTTCTGCACTTTCCCCGTGATCCGCATGACCATCCCGTTGTCGATATAGAAATCGATCTCG
Organism: Candidatus Fimivivens sp.; assembly: GCA_035560715.1. Lineage (GTDB taxonomy): Bacteria > Patescibacteriota > Minisyncoccia > Moranbacterales > UBA1568 > JAAXTX01. Next base: position 17,890 of record DATMYW010000042.1, read on the forward strand.
CTGCGGGCCCCGAGTTCGCCCGAAACATAGATGCCGGGCTCGATCGTATAGCCGAGGTTCGTCTTCAGGGGCACCTTTCCTTTCCGATTCAAGGGTTCGAAACTGCCGTGCGGCGAACGGAACCCGATGGAATGTCCGGTACCGTGTTTGCTTTCGAAACCGGCCGAAACCAGCACCCGGTCGGCCTCAGCATGCGCCTCGATTCCGGTCACGATCGTCCCCGCTTTCAGATTCTTTCGGATGAGGCGAACGCAGGCATCCCTCGACCGGACGACGATTCCGAAGATTTCCTCGAATCGTTTCGGGATCTTCTTCCCGTAATACCCCATCCACGTGATATCGGCGAACGGTGAATTGGATGTCTTGAGCCTCGCCCAGACATCGATGAGAACGGGCGATTCCGGTTTGATCTTCTTTGAGCGCTTCTCCGGGAAATGATGGATGATCGCCGTGTTCTCCCGAAACGCGACGATAGGCGGCCGATCGGATACGAGCCCATGATATTCATACCGCCCGAGAATGAACTCCCGTACCTCATACTCGGTCACATCCCCGTTCCGCGCGATATATTCGAACGCCTCCAGCACGATCGCGTGCAGCAACTTCACCGCCTTCTTATGCTTTTCGATCTGTTCCGGCGTCCACGTATTCCGAAGGCGTTTTTCGACTGCTGGCTTCATACGTTTTTCCAGATAAATTTCAGGAATCGACGCTGCATGTCAGCGATCGCACGGTCGGTGATGATGACCGCGACGAGGTTTTCGAACGACACGAGAAACAGACGGTCCCCTGTCACCAGGAGATCGGATTCGAACCGGAGCTCCTCGGGAAGCACCTTCTGCTTCACGAATGATTCGTATTTCTTCATCCACCTCCGGTCCGTTTCCACCTCCGGCCGCTCGATGAGATCATAGAGCGTCACGCCGCTCGCCTTCAACTGAATCAGAAGCTCATGATTCTCTTCCTTGGTGAAAACGGTAAAGAAATGATCAAGCGAGAACATCGTATAGACGTCCTGATTGGTATCGACCATCTCCCGATACGCTTCCAGGATTCGCTCCTTGCCCTCATAGAACGTCACCTGCGGCTTACGGAACGATTTCGAATAGAGCGCCTCGAGTTCGGGTATTACAGCTTCCACGCTGGCCCGTTTCCGATCCAGCTCGCGCTTCTCCTTCTCGAACGAGGACAGGAGTTTCTTTGGGCTTGCCGCCGCATACTCCACACGCTTTCCTTTCACGGTCTGATAGAGGAAGTCCCGACCAAGCAGCTCCTCAAGATACTGGTACAGACTCGTCCGTTTGAGTCCTGACTTGCGAGCGATAGCCGATACGTTCCCTTTTCCGATCGCCAAAATCGCGAGGTAGACGGCAATCGCCTTCTCACTCAGTCCGGTCTTCAGGAGTTTTTTCTCAAGTTCTTCCATGTTTCCAGTATACAAGAATGTTCATAGAGTGTCAATATATTTCGTCACTTTTTCATTTCGCTTTCTTACAGTTTGCTTTATTATAAGTAATCTTTTGACAATCTTGTTGTCGCTAGTTTTCAATGGAATATCA
>DATMYW010000043.1:0-2018 GCA_035560715.1 Candidatus Fimivivens sp.
ACACTCAGGGAACTATCAAAGTCGAAACCCTATCGAAAGCGATCCTGTTTCTCGCTGCCGCCATCGCTGCGACTACCGTCGGAGCACTCTTTCTCGCAATCAATCTGTTGAGCTCGAACGGCACGGGGGTCGCGCTCGGCATCGCATTTGACTTGTTGGGTGGAGCGTTGTTTTCTGGAGCGTTTTCGAAGACGAGAACCCTCCTCTCGGAGGAATCGACCAACGCGACCCTCCTTGCCGCAACGGCCGTACCGCTTTTGACGGTCGGACCGATACTCGTCACGGTCTACCTGATTTCCTTCAACGGTATAGGTATCGTTATCGGAATCATCGCGGCCGCAATCGGTACGACACTGCTCTTCACCGCAGTATCGAAGATAAAGTCCGTCGCATAAGACCTTTCACGAACGAAACCTTCTCCGAATGGGAATGCACCCGACATAACCCGGTGTCACGCGCAAGCGAGATGACCGGGTTTCTTTTTTATCCGCTTTTCAAATCAACTCATGTCCCCGGACCACTCCGGAAACAAATCATCGATTCGACTCACCCTATTGTCATATTGCTACATTGTTGAATTGCTATATTGTTTTTGTCTTGGTCATTGTCAGTCGTTAGTCTTCCTGCGACCGATTCCTTATTCTTGATTCTTTCTTCTATCCCTCGAGCGCCGCCTTGCCCGCCGAGAGTTCGGCGATTTCCTGGGTGATCTTGGATTGTCTCAACTGATTATAAGCGAGCGTGAGACCATCAGCCATTTCCTTGGCCGCATCCGTCGCGCTGCGCATCGCCATCATACGTGCCGCTTCCTGCGACGCGTTCGACTCGAGGATCGCGTGATAAATCTCCGCCTCCAAGAGTCTCGGCACCATGGTCTCGAGCACCGCATCCGGTCCCGGCTCGATCGCGTACTTGCCCTCCTCCGGCTTTCTACCTGTCACTTCGAATTCCGCCTCGGATTCCTCGGAGGAAATAGGGAGAATTGTCCGTATGACGGGCTCTTGCCGTAGCATCGAGAAGAAATTCGTATAGGCCACCTCAATCCGATCGGCCCTTCCTGATCGGTACTCCTCAAGCAGCAGTTTCGCGATCGGTCGGACCAATTCCGCGGTCGGCATAGCAAGCACGTCCGGGAACGACGCGAGCACGTCCTTTCCCATCCGCTTCGCCTGTGCATCGCTCTTTTTTCCGACCGTCACGAAAACCGCCTCTTCGGAAATGTCCGCGAAGTGCGCGCGGAGCCTCCGGAACAGCTGGGCATAGAAAGTTCCAGCAAGCCCGCGGTTCCCACTGACCAGAAGTACGATCCGACGGTCCGTATCGCGCCTCTCCAGGAGCGGATGTCTGTTCCCCGGAAAGGCGAGCCGAACCTGCCGAAGAACAGATACGGCCTCCTCAGCATACGGACGAAGTGCCGAAGCAGACTGCACCGCACGTCGGACTTTTGCGGCGGACACCATTTCCATGGCACGGGTGATCTTCCCCGTACTCTTCACGCCCTTTATTCTCCTTCTGATATCGGCAACGTTCGGCATAGGCTTGCGCTACTTACAACTCACCACTTATAACTGACAACCAGCCCCACTCAGTACCCGTCCCTATCCCCGTTGTAAGTTGTTGGTTGTAAGTTGTTCGTTTTCCTTCGTCAGTTTCTTTTCATGAATTCCTCGATCCTTCCCTTCAGCAACGCTTCCGTTTCCTCGTCGAGGGCCTTCTTCTCGCGGATGGCCGCAAGCGCGTCCTCCCCTTCCGAGGTAAGATAGGCGAGAAACTCCTTTTCCCAGGAACGGATTTTTTCCACCGGAACAGTATCGAGGTGACCACGCGAGAGCGCGTAGAGTACCGCGACCTGTTCTTCGACTCGCATCGGCGAATACTGCCCCTGTTTGAGGACCTCGACTGAGCGACGGCCCCGTTCGATCTGCGCACGCGTCTTTTCGTCGAGATCAGAACCGAACTGCGCGAACGCCTCGAGTTCACGGAACTGCGCGAGGTCGAGGCGAAGCGTACCGGCCACC
>DATMYW010000044.1:0-39860 GCA_035560715.1 Candidatus Fimivivens sp.
ACCTCCACCGTCACCGCCACCTATTCCGGACAGAACGTCTCCCTGCCGCTCACCGTCATCGAGAACTGCTCGTCGAACTGTTCCGCCCATGCGGCCGAACACTGTCTCAACTCGACGTATACCGGCACGGACTCCTGCGGCGGCGCCGAGTCCTGCTCCGGTTCCCGCTCATGTGACATGAACTGGAAGGAAGTCGCGCCGGGATACTGATCGGAAGCTAGGGAGACCGTTCAAGAAAACCGACTCCACAAGGTGTCGGTTTTCTTTGAATGGGTTCGGGTGGCCGTACAATGAACGTGATACATACCTGGCGTTTGGTGTGAATGCTTTATGTGAATATTGGCTTATATAAGGCTTCGATATTATGTGTTTTTGTTTGCCAGGATCCTGGAAATACGCTAGTATGTATGAGGAACGGTTTCCGGTGTCGGCACGGCAGTCGGAAGGAAATTGATTCCATACGTGGTGGAATACATGGGAAAAAACAGAGGGAACCTATGAAATTCCAAAAACTCCTCATCGGGGTCCGTTTTTTTACCGTTCTCTCATTTGCGGCGTGGGTTTCGGTGTTCCTGCTCGTCGATCCGGAGGTGTCCGGAATCGTGGGTGCTGCGCTTTTCTTGGGAACGATGTTCTCGTTCCTGACCGGATCGTTCACCCTTATCTTGGTAGCACTCGCGCGTCGCTTCATAGGCGAGGCTGGAGCGTCCGCCTCGTTTCATACGCTGTTTCGGCAGGGGTTCATTCTCTCCGCGTACGTCGTGTATGTTCTGGGGCTGTCTCGGTTCGGTCTGCTTGCGTGGTGGAACGTACTTCTCGGCATCGCGGCGGCGCTCCTGATGGAATACACCGCACGACGTCTGTCGGACCGAAACTGATGAACGGTGCGGTTCCGACGACGGGCGATGCGGTGATGACAAATCAAGAGGAATCGAAAATTCGAATTTTTTCTACGGACTATGGCACAGAAAGACACCGATAAATCGCAATACGGCGCGAAATCCATCCAGGTCCTTGAGGGGCTTGATCCGGTGCGGAAGCGTCCGGGCATGTATATCGGAGGCACCTCGATCGAGGGCCTGCATCATCTTGTTTGGGAAATCGTGAACAACTCGATCGATGAGGCGATGGCCGGATACTGCACCGAGGTGACGGTACGGCTCCTGCCGGGCGATGTCGTCGAGGTCGAGGACAACGGCCGCGGTATCCCGGTCGAGATCCATCCGCAGACCAAGAAATCGACTTTGGAAACGGTGCTTACCGTGCTACATGCCGGCGGCAAGTTCGGCGGCGGCGGATATAAGATTTCCGGCGGGCTGCATGGTGTCGGTGTCTCGGTCGTCAACGCCTTGTCCGAATGGACCCGTGCCACCGTGCGTCGCGAAGGGAAAGTCTGGGTGCAGGAATTCAAGCGCGGCGTCCCACAGGGTCCGGTGAAGTCGGTCGGCAGGGCGACCGATACAGGAACGACCATCGCGTTCAAGGCGGACCCGGAAATATTCCCCGAGATCAGTTACGGTTGGGAGAAGATTCTCGAATACCTCCGTTATCAGGCGTACCTGACGCGTGGGGTCCGCATTCAGGTTGAGGACCTGCGCGAGGCGGATACGCCGGGAGCTTCGCATCTGGCCCGCCGATTCGGGTTCTACTTCGACTCAGGCATTATCTCGCTTGTCCGGGCGCTCAATCGCCGTCGGGACGTGATGAACGAGACGCCGGTTCACATCGAGAAGACCGTCGGCGACGTCTTTGTCGAGGTGTCGTTTCAGTACACGGACAGTTTCAAGGAGCATCTGTTCGCGTTTGCGAACAATATCCATAATCCCGAGGGCGGCATGCATGTCACCGGATTCAAGATGGCCCTCACTCGGATTCTCAACGACTATGCCAAGAAGAACGGACTTCTGAAGGAGAAGGATGGCGCGATGACCTCTGACGATCTTCGTGAGGGGCTTACCGCTGTCATTTCGGTCAAGTTGCCGGAACCGCAGTTCGAGGGGCAGACCAAGGCGAAGCTCGGTAATAGCGAGGTGCGCGGCATCGTATCGTCGGTCGTTTCGGAGGGGCTTGCGGAATACCTCGAGACCCGTCCCGCCGATGCCAAAGCGATTCTCGAGAAGTGCCTCCTGACGGTCCGGGCGCGCATCGCGGCGCGGGCTGCCAAGGACGCGGTCATCCGCAAGGGCGCGCTCGAAGGCATGACGCTTCCGGGAAAGCTTGCCGACTGTTCGACGAAGGATACGGTGCGCTCCGAACTCTATATCGTCGAGGGCGACTCCGCCGGCGGCTCGGCCAAACAGGGACGGAACCGTGAATTCCAGGCGATTCTCCCTCTGCGTGGCAAACTCGTGAACGTGGAGAAAACTACGCTCGACAAGGTCGTGAAGTCCGATACGCTCAAGCCAATCATCATCGCACTCGGGACGGGTATCGGCGAGACATTCGACATCTCACGACTGCGCTACGGCAAACTCATCATCATGGCGGATGCCGACGTGGACGGTTCCCATATCCGGACGCTGCTTCTTACGTTCTTCTACCGTTACTACGAGGAGCTCGTACGAAACGGAAATATCTACATCGCGCAGCCGCCCTTGTATCGCCTGCAGAAGGGGAAGACCGTCCGCTACGCGTACAATGACGACGAGAAGGCGCGTATCCTCGAAGAGATCAAGAAGGAGGCTGATCTCAGGGCGGAAAAGAAGGTGAAGGTCGCCGCGGCGAAGCAGCAAGAGACGGTCGAGGAGGAGCCCGCGGATGCGGCTTCCGAGGGCGTGGAGAAGGTCGGCGGTGTGACTATCCAGCGTTACAAAGGTCTCGGTGAAATGAACCCGGAGCAGCTGTGGGAGACGACTATGAACCCCGAGAGTCGGCTCATGCTCCAGGTGAAGATCGAGGATGCCGAGGCCGCCGACGAGCTGTTCGACGTTCTCATGGGTAACGAGGTCGAACCGCGACGCAAGTTCATTCAGACGTACGCCAAGACGGTCCGAAACCTCGACGTCTAGGTGAACGAAGAATGGGATTGACGGCCGAGACCGGCCGTGTTACCATCGTGGAACGTTCGTCGGTTCCTTTTTCCCGCGATACTCCGAGGACCATGAAGCACTCCCTGGAAAACCTGAAGCCGCTCATTCGGTGTCCGGTCTGCCAGAAGAAGTACGATCCCGGAAAGGTCATACTCCTGTCGGAAGACGATCGGAAGACGGTGCTGCACATCGCCTGCGAGGCATGCGGTATCTCTTCGCTCGTGTTCGTCTCGCTCGGGAAGATGGGCGCGGTCAGTTTCGGAATACTGACCGACCTGTCCCGTGAAGAGATCCGGGAGTACTACGGGAGCGAACCTGTCTCGATCGACGACACGCTCGCCGTCCACCGGTTCCTCAAGGGGTTTCGCGGGGGCGTCCGGGAATGTTTCCCCGATCGGCGCTGAGGGGCGGGCGACCGATGCCGTTTAACCGATATTCCATTTCAAGATTCAAGACTATGTCCGAAACGATCACACTCAAGGCGACGACACGCGAGGCGGGGAAGGGTCTCCAGATGCTGCGCAAGGGAGGTTTCGTCCCGGCGACCCTGTTCGGGCACGGTATCGCGCCTGCGAGTATTTCGCTCGAGAGTCGCGAGTTCGCCCGCGCCTTCAAGGCTGCCGGCGAGAACACGATCATCGCGCTCTCGGTCGACGGTGGCAAGCCGGTCAATGTCCTTGTGAAGGATACGCAGATGCATCCATTGACGAACCGCTACACGCATGCCGATTTTTTCCAAGTCCGTATGGACGAGGTGATCGAGGCGACCGTCCCGTTTGAATTCGTCGGGATTTCCCCGGCGGTGGCCGAACTCGGCGGCGTGCTCATCAAGGCGTCAGATGAAGTCGATGTGAAGGCACTTCCGGCCGATCTCCCGCATACGATTCAGATCGACCTGTCCGCGCTCAAGACGTTCGATGATGTCATCAAGGTCGGGGGCATCGTTCTGCCGAAGGGCGTGACGATCGATGCGGATGCCGAGACGGTCATCGCGCTGGTGGAAGCTCCGCGAACGACTGCCGAACTTGAAGCACTCGACGAGAAAGTCGATGCCGACGTGACGAAGGTAGAGAAGGCCGGAAAGCCGGCCGAGGAGGCGACGGAAGAGGCTGCGAAATAGGGATTTTCTCCGGTTTTCCTCCTTGACGGATTGGCGTCGACTCGCTACCATGGTAAGAGCTTGAACGGTCGGGAATCCGATTTCCGGCTGGAGGCTGAAAGCCGGTCACCCCTCCTACGCCGGCCGAGGTGAAAACGGATGAAGCGGGCTTGCCCGCGGATTCCGAGCTCCAACCGGAAATCGGATTCCCGACATACGTTCGGAAAAAGAACGCCCCGTATACGCGGGGCGTTCTTTCGTTTTCGGCTGAAATCGAAAAGTAATCGATCTCGTGGCTTATCCAAGGGCAATAGTTTTCACGAAATCGAAAACCAAGAAGTTTCAGGACTTGTATCGTGTCGGTGTCACCGAAACGATGCAGGCATTCTTCCTTTTATTGGCAGTGAAGAAATCGATCCTGAAGCCTATGTTGTTGAACGTTTCGACGATGGTTTCCTCGGCGAATTTTTTGCTGATAGCCATCAGGATCTCCTCTCCCTTCTCGAACTCGACGCGGTGTCCGGCGATGTTAATCGCCTTATCTGAGTTCATGGTCAGTACCATCTCTATCTGTTTCAGGTTTCTGTTCCACCGGACGGAGTATTCCTCGAAGGAGCAGTCCATGTCGTATCCCTTCAACGTCGCCGATACGAGATTGAACACCTCTTCCGTCCGATAATATTCGATGAATTTCTGGGAGGCGAGCAGGTTCGATATCTGATTCCCGATGATGAGCGTATCGTTCGGAAACATCGAAAGCTTGATATCGGTCAGGATCTTCTCCGTATTCTCGAAATTTCCGAGCGTGTTTCCGAGCAGGAAGAAATAGTTCTTGGTACGCTTCTCCTTCGTAAGTTTGAGGATCTGTTCCAAAATCTCCCCCTTTTCAAAATCAAACAGCACCTTGATGATCTGGACGTCCGGAAACCGTTCCGTAAGATTCTTTTCCGCCTCATCCAACATCTTCGGACTGATGTCGACCGGGATATACCTGACCGTCGCCTTCGTTCTGAGAAACTCGAGAACCGGAATCATCGGGATGCCGTCGCCGCACCCGAAGTCGACGATATTCACCGTGTCGACGTCCGAATCGACTTCGCGCAACATGTACGGAAGGGATTCCGTTTTCAGGAGGTTTTCCTCGAATTGGATGGAGTGTTCCGATCGGCTTTTTTCGGCGATCTCGATCCATCTCCGGTACCCGTCTCCGACGTAGGCGAATTTCAACGGCGATACGGCTCGGGAATCGAGCGCGGAAAGGAGTTCGAGTTCCTGGTTTTCATTGAGATAACCCCGCATATTCGTTGTCGATAAGAAAAGATGTACTGGTCACCCTACCGCGTTCATTATTTCGTGTCGACATGAACGGTTCCGGTCGAAGTCCCGCCGGAGACGGCGACGGTCGATCCGTTACCGGAGAGGGAACAGGCGGTCGCCAAAACGAACGATTCGTCGAAGAGTTGAGAGACAATCTCGCCCGTACCGGTTCGGACGACGAGTCGCTTCGCGGGCGCGTCGAGCTCGACTACGCGGTCCGAGACGTCCGCGTTCGCACAGACCGCGGTGACGGTTTCCGAGGTGAAGGGACGCTCTTGGGAGAAGTCGGAAAGAGCCGCGCCGCGGAAGAACGCGGAGAGCGATGAACCGTCCGATCCGAAGATGCTGTCGCTCACGGCGATCATGCGGGTAGCCGAAGGCATCGGGGACTTGGTCCAGAGCGTGCCGTCGCCGAAGCCGCCGTCGGCGCGCGGGAAGCGGAAGACCTTGCCAGTTCCTTCTTCAAGGAAGTAGAGGTAGGTCAGGTAGTCGCCCATCGCGGCGATACGGAAGCCGGATGGAAAGGAAATCGAATTCTTCACGAACGCGCGGTTCGACGGCGCGAACGAATACAGGTCGCCCGCGTCGGTCAGAAGAAAGATGAGATTGAGGTCGGACATGCCACTTGCGAGACGGACCGCATCCGAAGTCGGTAACGCGGATGTCGTATTTTTCGCCGTATCGAACACTCCGTTTCTCGTTACGAGAAACAGCGAGTCACCGAGATAGACCGGCGTGACGATATCCGGCGGAGCGGACGGGAGCGTTGAGACCTGCGCGAGTGACGCGGCCTTCTCTTTGATCGGCGGGAAGGGGTCGACGACGGGAGCTTCGACTATGGCTGGGGCGGGAGTCGCTTTCTTCTGCGGGATACCCTTCCAGAGGACGGTGCCGAGGATAGTGATAAGGAAGGCGATAACCGTCACGGTGATGAGTTGGCGTTTCGGAGGAAGGGAACGGAACCGGCCCCATACGGCTTTGCAGAACGAAACGAATTTCTTCGCGAGGATCGAAAAAATGCGACCGGAGACGCGTGTCGCGGTGCGTACGGTCGGAAGAGTCTGCTCCTTGAGAAACTTCAGAAGGAACGTACCGGTCGCCGACCGGATGGAGGAAAGGAAAGAAAGAAGCCTTCGTATCGCAGGGAGCGGCCCCGCATCCGCGACAAGCGTAATCCGAGGTTCTTCGAATCCTGGTTCGGCTTCTCTCGACTGTTTGATGAAGACGGTCGCCAGCCGTCCGCCGGACGGTTTCTGTGCGCTCGTCGGTTTCGAGGCGGGCGCGGTCTTCATGGGTGGTGGTACGGGCTGCGCGTGTCGAAGGGGAGTCGTGATCGGGTCTCTCTCCTTCGGTTTCGACGCGACGAATACCTGTTTCGGCTCCTGAAGGCGATCCTTCTGAACGATCCGTGACGAAGAGACAGTGTTGATCGCATCGGAAACCGATTCGGACAGCTCCGTGCTTCTTCGGTGTACGTTTCGGAGCGAATGCGAGAAGCCTTCCCGAATCGAGTGACCTACATCCTCGAACAACCATCGCGCCCGGGTGACGAGCGGATGTTCATCGAGATTCTCGAGCGCCTCGCCCTGGATGCGGATCTCATTGGTCGGTGGGAGGAGGTCTCGCTCCGCAGAGACGGAAATATCCTGTTCCGGTTCGTAGGAGTCCAGGACGGCCTTCGTCCGCTCCTCGGCCGCCTCGCGGAACGTCTTTTCACTCCATGCGTTCACGGTTTCCGGTTGCGTCTCGTGTTTCGGTTTCGTTTTTTCCTTTGGGGCTTTTTTGACGGGTTTGGACTCCCGCGCATCGAGGACGACGGCCGCGCCGGCGCGGAGTTCGTTCACCATCGCGGTCTCGAGGAACCGAAGAAACTTCCCATCGGGAAGGAGCCGGTTCGCGTTGCGTTCGAGCTCCCTTGGTGAAAACAAGTCGAGTAATTCCGGCGTCGTCAGGAGTACGCAGTCACCTTGCGTGAGTCGGCCACTCGATATCTCGAGGAAGGTCTTGAGGGGGTGCTGTGCCGCTTCTTCCGACGCGAGTCCGTCGCCGATATCCGAAAGCGTTCCCTCGCGGAACAGGAGGACCTTGCCGTCGCCGGTCGCGGAAAAGTGGATACTGTAGCCCTCGACGACCGCGAGTGCCCCATGCAGGCTTCCCATCCATGAGGCCTGCCCGTTCTTTACGAGTTCAGACAGGGCAAGGTTGATCCGGTGCAGGGTCGACTCGAAACTTTCAATCGCGCCGCGCCGGGGATTGGCATAGTATTCCTTCCGCGCAACCGAGGCGATAACGTTGACGGTATAGGCCGACGACTCGGAACGGTCGGAAACGGAAAAAACCCCGACGAGCGTCCCGAGGCTTTCCCGGGTGACGTTTTCAGGGGTGATCGCGAACGTCTTGATGTACGGCTCGACGGCACGGTTGCGCGCCACGGAAATCTCGGTCGCACCCACTTCGATTCCGGGAATCGGTTCGACGGAGCCGCGTTTTTTCTCTGCCATAGGCTACACATCATTATAGCACAATCCGTTCCCGGGATGTGTTCCGACTGTCCCGTTCCCCTTTTGACTTCCGGGCCGCTCTCGGGTACAGTGGACGGAGAGGGGATGTCAGTACCATTTTCCGAACCTATGTCTTTCTCCGTGTTCGAGTCCCTGTTCGGTTCCAAAGTCCGTGCCCGCCTCATCCGTCTCTTCGTGCTGAATCCCGAAGGCGAATATACGACCGCAGACGTTTCCGCGAAGACGCTTCTTCCGAAGACCGACGTGTCTCGTGAGATACTGCGGCTCAAGAAAATGGGGTTCGTGCGCGAACTTTCGCGTCGGCGCGTGAAAGCATACCAGATGCGGATGGACTTTCCGTTTTATGCGGAACTTCGGAGTCTCGTACTCAAGTCAAATGTTGGTGTCTCCCACCGGATGTTCCAGAAACTCCGGAGCGCGGGCGAGGTGAAGCTCGTGCTCGTGAGCGGCCTTTTCCTCAATCATCAGAAGAGCAAGGCCGACATGATGCTGGTCATGAACAATACCAACCGACTGAGGCTCAAGAGCGTCATGGAAAAGCTCGAGGCGGAGATCGGTCGCGAGATCCGTTTCGTGCTCATGGATACCGACGAACTCCACTATCGCCTCAACATGCTCGATCGGTTCCTGATTGAATTCCTCGAGGGACCGTATCAGGAGGTGCAGAACCGTGTCCCCGAACTCAAGCGTTTCGTAGCCGGACTGAAGAAATGAGGGAGTCCGGAATCCCGCCTTGGCGGTCATATATCCGATTCCTATGTCTTCCATCGTGCTTATCGTCATCGCGCTTGTCATCGCTGCCGGAGCGGTCGTTTTCATCGCGTCCTCGGCCAAAGATGCCACACGCCGCACCGAGGAGGAGCGCAAGTTCCTGCTCGAGCGGATGGAGAATATCGATCGCCGGCTGAGTCAGGAGCTGCATCAGTTCTCCTCGTCGGTCGCGGGACAGATCGGTACCCTTAATACGGCGCTCGACCGGCGGCTCGGCGAGAACACGAAGCGGCTCGACGATCGGCTCGATGGGGCGGCACGTTCGTTCGTCGAGGTGCGGGCGGCCCTGGCCGAGGTGCGCGAATCGAACAAACAGATTTTCGAGGTCGGCAAGGAAGTGTCGTCACTGCAGGAAATCCTGCGCGCGCCAAAGATGCGTGGCGGTTTCGGTGAGCTCATGCTCGGAAACCTGCTCTCGCAGATGCTTCCCAAGGAGCACTTCGACCTCCAATACGGCTTCAAAAGCGGGGAGGCGGTGGATGCGGTGATCCGGCTCAAGGGCGGGCTCATCAGCGTCGACTCCAAGTTCCCGCTCGAGAACTTCAAACGCATGATCGAAGCGAAGGGCGATGAGGAACGCCGTGCCGCCAGGCGGCAGTTCGTCTCCGACGTGAAGAAGCACGCCGATTCCATCGCGTCGAAATACATACTACCGGAAGAGGGGACGCTCGGGTTCGCGCTCATGTACATTCCAGCCGAGAACGTGTACTACGAGATCATCATCAAGGACGAGGACGGGACGGGCCTTTCGGAATATTTTTTCGGAAAGCGTGTGATTCCGGTATCACCCAACTCGTTTTATTCATACCTACAGACGATCGCGATCGGACTCCAGGGTATGCAGATCGAAAAGCGCGCCAAAGAGATCATGGGTCAGCTTGGCAAGCTCGGCGTCGAACATGGCAAGTTCCTCCGCGAGTTCGAGGTGCTCGGCGGGCATATCGGCAGCGCGCACAAGAAGTATGAGGACGCCGAGAAACGGCTCGGCAAGGTGGCAGACCAGCTCGAGCGAGTCCAGTCGTCCTCCGAGATCGCCGCGGATGACGATGCGCTTCTTCCGTCGGAAGTGGAACCCTTGTCCGAAACCCTCGTATGATACCCATTCCTTTTTTCATGAAAAAAAGAGAAGATCCCGGGACGGCCGTACCGGATGATGTCGCGGAGTCCCCGGAATCCGCCGATGCGGATGACGGCGCCGACTTTTTCGAGAACCAGTTGGTCCGATCGCTGATAATCGTATCAGGTTCGATCATACTGCTGTCGTATCTTGCGGTGTGGATGTTCATTATCCGCGGGTCGGATGAGACGATCGTACTCCACTTCAATGTCTTCTTCGGCGTCGATATTGTCGGCAGTCCCTGGCAAGCGCTCCTCATCCCTACCATGTCGCTGACCTTCCTTCTCCTCAATATCCCGATCGCGCGGCGGTTCTATTCCGTCCGCGAGCGTGTCGCGGCGCATATCCTGCTGTTTGCCGCATTCTTTTCGGCGCTTTCCGCTGGCGTCGTGACTGCGGCACTGTCTTTCATCAATTCCTGATCCCGCCATGTCCACATCGAAGAACCCCGAAAATGAGATGTTCCGATTCCCGAATCCCAAGACGAAGGATCCGGGCGAGCGTCGCGTCCAGCGTGCACTCGAGGTCATTCCAGGAACACTCTCCTGGTCAGTCGTGTCCGGTATCGTGCTCCTGTCGTGGCTCGCACCGCTCGTGGCAGCGACGATCGTCATACTCTATGACATCTATTGGCTGTTCCTGACCGCGTACGTAACGCTCTTTGCCACGTTGTCATACCGGCAACTCAGGTATGGAATGCGGGTCAATTGGTGGGAGCGGCTGGTGCGTTCCCGTGAACCCGACGCCTATCGGATCGAACTCGAGCAGCGCGCCGCGTATCTCCGTCGAGTCGTCCGTGAGGAAAAAATGACGTTCCGGGAGCGCGCGGTCGTGTCGCGGGAGCGTCGCGATATCATGAAACATATACGGGAACTCGCCTCGCTCTCGCGGCGGCGGGACGAGATCATGGATCATCAGGAGATCATTCATGCGGTCCTGCTGCCCACGGCGGGGGAGAGCGCGGATATTATCGAGCCGGCGATCCGGTCCATCGCGGAGTCCTCCTTCCCGAAATCACAGATCATCATCGTGCTCGCGACCGAGGAACGCGAACCTGAGGCGACACGCCTGCCGAAGGTGGAAGCGCTTCGGAAACAGTTCGACGGCGTCTTTCGCGATTTCTTGGTGACGACGCACGAGGTCGCGGAAGGCGAGCTCAAATGTAAGGCGTCGAATGCGGCGTATGCGGCGAAGAAGCTCCGCGCGTACCTCGATGAACGCGGCATTTCGTACGACCGTGTCATCTTCTCGAACTTCGACTGTGATACCGTGGCGCATCCGGAGTATTTTTCCGCACTCGCGTACTTGTACGTCACCGATCCGGATCGTCTCCGGCGCGCGTATCAGCCGCTCCCGATGTATCACAACAACCTGTGGGACACGAATGCGTTCGTGCGTGTCACCGTCACGGGATCGTCGTTCTGGCACATGTATCAGGGAACCCGTCGGGAGATGGTCACCTTCTCGTCACATTCCGAGCCGTTCGATACGCTCGTTCGCGTCGGATACTGGCCGGTCAACATGATTTCCGAGGATTCCGTCATCTTTTGGAAGGCGTTCTCGTATTTTCACGGTGACTACAAGGTGAAGCTCATCCCGCTGCCGGTGTCGCTTGACGCGGTGCTCGCGGACTCGTATATGAAGACGCTCGGCAACGCCTACAAGCAAAACCGGCGTTGGGCGTACGGTATCGAGAATTTCCCGGTGATGATGCGTGCGTTCTGGCCGGACAAACAGATGTCCTTTTTCCATAAACTCCGGGTCACCGAGGAAATCCTCGAGGGACACCTGTCCTGGGCTACGGCGCCGCTCATACTCACCTTCCTCGGATGGTTGCCGCTTTTCCTCGGCGGGACGGCATTCAATGAGAGTGTTCTCGCTCATAATCTGCCCGTCGTCACGCGGACGCTCATGACGCTTTCCATGGGAGGATTGGTCACGCTCGTCTTTCTCTCGTTCCTTATGCTGCCGAAGCGGCCGAAACGATACGGCCGCCTTCGGACCGTATTCATGTTCGCACAATGGTTTCTGGCACCGTTCGTCGCGCTCCTCATGGCCACCCCGGCGCTCGACGCCCAGACCCGCATCCTCACCAAACGCTACTTCGGCGAGTTCTGGGTGACGGAAAAGGTGAGGAGGAAGTGAACGGACTTTGGATCATTGCAGCGGGTGTTTCTTCCGTCGGTAATCTGAGTCGCTACTACCATATTACGTAATATGGTAGTAAGAAGGACACGCTTGTTACGGTGGGATGGTTTGGCTTGCGATCAGTCGTTATGCTTCGATGAATGCCCTATGACGGAAGACACGCTGAAAACGCTCGTGCAAGATATCGTCGAAGCGGCGGTCCGGCTCAAGGATGCCAAGACCGATACGCGGGGAGTCGCCGTCGGGTATGCGTGTATCTTTCCCCGGAATGAAGGGGAATACCGGGAACTTCGACAGGTCGTTGAAACCGTCGGGAAAGAAACCAAGACGACTCCGACCGGATCGGTCTACTTGATCCCGACATTGGAAACAGTTGCCGGGCCAATTCGGGTTCTGAAGGTCCGTATTCCCGATGTGACGAGGCCCGAACGCGGCGATGCCGATTTCAACCTGGCGGACTATGAAGAGTTCAAACGAGCGGTGCTCGGAAAGCCGGGGTTCACGCTCATTCCGAGAGGAGATTTCGAGATGATCGAACTTATGGATCCGGATGCCGATGTGCGCGTCTATTTCTCGAATCCGCCGGTGGAGCGGCAACTCGGTCTTCAGTTGTGAAGGGAGACGAGAAGTGTCGAGAGAGGGAATGGTCGGAACTGAAACGATCCCGTATGCTCCAATCCGAAAAATTCCTTTTTCCATTCCTGGTCGCCTTCTTCGTCGCCGTCGTGACGTTGTCGGTCGTGCCGATGCTGTCACGGCGGTTCGCTTCGGGCAGGAATGAAGGGGACCGTGTCCATAAGCGTGTTCCGAGGCTCGGCGGAGCGGCACTCATCCTCGCGTTCATCGCGACCGTATTCCTGAATCGTGACCTTGTTTCCTCGGGTCCGTTGCTTGGACTGGTCGCCGGTTCGTGTCTCATCCTGCTGTTTGGGACGTGGGATGACCTGAGCCCGATCGGATGGAAACCTCAGCTTTTGTTTCAAATCGGTCTCGCGGCCCTGATATTCGTCTCCGGAATGCGGGCGTGGGTGCTGACGAATCCGTTCGGGAATCCGTGGTTCCTGTACCCGGAGACGACCGTGTGGCCGAGTCTTCTCGTCGGCATTGTCTTCACGCTCCTCATCATGAACGCGATGAACTGGGCCGACGGAGTGGACGGACTCCTGGGTGGCGTATCGCTTTCGGCGTTTGCGACACTTTTTTTCGTCAGTCTGCGTCCCGAGGTGAATCAGCCGACGGTCGCGATTCTCGCGTGTATGTTTGCCGGGCTCTCGCTCGGATTCCTGGTCTTCAACGTGCCTCCGGCGCGGCTCCTGGCCGGGACATCCGGTTCCTATTTTCTCGGCTTCGCCGTGGCGGCGCTCGCACTCTTCTCCGGTGCCAAGATCGCGACAACGTTGCTTGTGCTCTGTGTGCCGGTGCTCGATGCGTGCTTCGTCATCGTCGTGCGCATTCGCGCCGGACAGTCGCCATTTCACGGAGGGGATGAACGTCATCTGCACGACCGACTACGACAGTCGGGATGGTCGGATCGGAAAATAATGATTTCATATACCGTTGTGTCGGCACTTTCCGGATTTGTAGCACTCTCGCTTCCGGCCATCGGCAAGGCATTCTTCCTGCTTTCGCTCGCGGCCGGATTCGTATTTGTTGTGGTAGGCTCGAGAACAAGGATACGCATATGAATGTCGATTCAAAAGCCCTTCGCGTCTACGCGCTCGTGATGCTCCCGGTCGTCCTTGCGGCCGCATGGTTCGTTTTCCGGTATGAGCGGCGGCCCGCATCGGTTCCGATCGCACCGGGAGGCGTCGCCGTCACGGTCGGTAGTCGGACGTTCTCGGCCGAGGTGGCCGATACGATCGCGTCCCGCAAGCTCGGGCTCGGGGAGCGCGATTCGCTCTGTGCTTCGTGCACGATGCTGTTCCGATTCGATGTGCCGGGAAAGTACGGCTTCTGGATGAAGGGGATGCGGTTCCCACTTGATATCGCGTGGATCCGTGATGGGAAGATCGTCTTCATCGAAAAAAATATCCCGGCCGATTCGACCGCAATCATGACGCCCGACGTTGATGCGACCGAGGTCCTTGAAACGAACGCCGGTGCATTGTCGGATGTTGTGGTCGGGGACGAAATAGCTATTGAGAGTGATCGATAAAACTCTCGCAGGTTCACGGTCGTACCGTGAACCATGCGGTCATCCTCTTTCGCCAAACGATAGTCGGGACGGAGGACGGTTCGCCGATCTGAGGTCCGGTCGCAAATTGAGTGGTTCAGGGTACCCTTCAAAGGCGGGCAGGCAACTCTGAACCAGCGAATGCGGCTATTTCTTTTCCTCCTCCTCGCGCTGGGCGCGTCGGATCTTGGATTTGGCGGTCGAGGTCTTCACGAAGCGGAGCCAGTCGGCGTTGGGCTTCTTGCGGTCCTTGGCGACGAGTATCTCGACAACCTGGCCGTTTCCGATGACCGAGTCGAGCGGTGACATCTTGCCATCGATCTTCGCCCCGACTGCGTGTTCGCCGATCTCGGAGTGGATGGCGTAAGCGAAGTCGATCGGAGTCGCTTCCTCGGGGAGCTCGATGATATCGCCCTTCGGGGTGAAAGCGAAAATGTGGTTCTTGAAGAACTCGATCTTGAGTCCCGACAGGAATTCCGTGTCATCGCGGCCGACCTCCTTCTGCCATTCCTTGAGCTGGGCGACCCAGGCGACCTCTTTCGGTTTGGAAATGGGTGCCGTTTTTTTTCCGAAGACGAACTGTCGCCATCCGCCGCGTTCTTTCTCGGTGTAGATCCAGTGCGCGGCGATGCCGTACTCGGCCTCGTCGTGCATCTTCGGAGTGCGTATCTGCAGCTCGAAGATCCTTCCCTCGGGTCCGAAGACGGTGGTGTGGAGCGACTGGTATCCGTTCGGTTTCGGAAGCGATATGTAGTCCTTGATGCGGCCGACGAGCGGTCGGTACCGCTTATGGATGGCGCCGAGCGTCTCATAGCAGTCGACGATCTCGGGGACGATGATCCGCACGGCGACGAGATCGTAGATCCGGCCGATCTCCATGTCGTGCTTCTGCAGCTTCCGGAAGAGGCGATAGAGATGCTTGGTGCGTCCGTCGATGTCGACGATCTTGATGCCATCGCTGCCGAGTTCCTTGCGGAGCAGTTTGATGACGCGCTCGAGATACGTCTTTCCCTCCCGAACGTACGTCTCCTCGATTTGTCGCATTTCCTCGTAGTGTTCCGGATCGAGGTATTTGAAGGAAAGGTCCTCGAGCTCGCCCTTGATCTCGCTTATGCCGAGACGGTTCGCGATCTGCGCGTAGATCTCCATCGTCTCGCGGGCGATGCGCTCGCGCTTCTCCTTCGGGAGGGCGTCGAGCGTGCGCATATTGTGGAGGCGGTCGGCCAGCTTGATGATGACGACGCGGATATCAGCGGCCATCGCGAGGAACATTTTTCGCAGATTCTCGAGGAAGTATTCCTCGTGCGACCCGCGAAGCTTGATCTTTCCGAGCTTGGTGATGCCGTCGACGAGCGCTTCGACTTCCGAACCGAACCGTTTGCCGACCTCCTCGAGCGTGTGCTCCGTATCTTCCGGGACGTCATGCAAGAGTCCGGCGGCAAGCGTTTCCTTGTCCATGCCGATCTCCGCGAGGATCTTGGTGACCGCGATCGAGTGCGTGACATAGGGTTCTCCGGATTTCCGGCTCTGTCCGTCATGCGCTTTCAGTGCGAACGTGAACGCGTCCTCGATGAATCGCCGTTCTTCGGCGGAGAACGGTCGGCGGGATGATTTGAGGATGTCGTCGATGGTGGAGATATCGGGATTGCTCATAGGCTTTGTTTCCGGGTCTGCCTCCCCATTTAATGCTGAAAGCGGTTTTTGGGCAAGTTTCGGTATTTTACGGCCGTTTCCACTTGATTTATTTCCGAAAGAGGAGTATCATCCTTGATTATGTTCAGTATTAACCGAACGGCATATGCAGACGACGAAGAAGACGAAAATCGTGGCGACCATCGGTCCGGTCACGACGAGTGAGGCGATGTTGACGAAGCTCGTGAAGTCGGGACTCAACGTGATGCGACTCAACTTCTCGCACGGTGATTTCGCCGAGCATCAGGAGAAGGTCGACAATCTTCGCAAAGTCACGGAGAAGCTCGGGACGCCCGTCGCGATCCTGCAGGACCTGTCCGGCCCGAAGATCCGCATCGGCGAGTTCTATCAGGAGCGGGTGATGCTGAAGGAAGGTGATGAGTTCGTTCTGACGACCGAGAAGTGCGTGGGCGACGAACACCGCGCATCCATCAACTACCCGAAGCTTCCTCAGGAAATCAAGCCGGGGGCGTTCATCATGGTCGATGACGGTAAGAAGAAACTCCAGGTGGTCTCGATCAAGGGGAACGAGGTCAAAACGAAGATCATCGTCGGCGGCGAGACGAAGGGGCGCCGCGGCGTGAATTTGCCGGGCACCGACCTTTCGATCAGTTCGCTTACCGCGAAGGATCGGAAGGACATCGAGTTCGGCGTGAAGAACCAGGTGGACTTCGTGGCGCTCTCGTTCGTGCGCCGCGCGTCGGACGTCCATGAGCTTCGTCGGATCCTCGAGAAGAAGGGGCTGCCGGCGCAGATCATCGTGAAGATCGAGACGACGCAGGCGATCGACAATCTCGAGGAAATCATCCGGGCGACCGATGCGGTCATGGTGGCGCGCGGTGATCTCGCGGTCGAGGTCCCGATGGAGCAGGTGCCGCTTCTGCAGAAGCGCATGGTACAGATGGCACGCGAGCTCGGCAAGCCGGTCATCGTCGCGACGCAGATGCTCGAATCCATGATCAATGCCCCGGTGCCGACGCGTGCCGAGGTGAACGACGTGGCCAATGCGATCCTCGACGGTGCCGACGCGATCATGCTTTCCGAAGAGACCACGCTCGGAAAGTATCCGGTCGAAGCGGTCTCGACGATGACGAAGATCGCCCTCGAGGTGGAAGCCGCGCCGTATACCCGTCCGATCATCAACGGTGACGAGCTCGGACTCGATTCGATCGCCGAATCGGTTTCCGAAGCGGTCGAATCGGTGGCGTATTCCGTCGATGCGGCGGCGATCGTCGCCTTGTCCGAGTCCGGTTTCACCATGCGCGCCATTTCCCGCTATCGTCCCGATCAGCCGATCGTGGTCCTGACACCGAACGAGCGGACGGTCCGCCGGGCCTGCCTTTCGTACGGGTGCTACGGATATCACGTCGATTCCTTCAAAGAGATCGCGCAGGCGGTCGCCGAGGCCTCCGCGCTACTCAAGAAGGAGAAGTTCGCGAAGAAGGGCGACCGGTTCGTCGTATCCGGCGGTGCTCCGCTCGGCAAGGGCGGCGAGACGAACTTCGTCATGGTGCGGGAGGCGTAACCGGGTGGAGAGAAGAAGGTGGCAGGCAGTACGGAAAAGGCGCCCCGACGGGGCGCCTTTTCGCATTCGTTGCGATACGGGAAAACTACTTCTTTTCCAGTTTATGCGGGTTGTGGTTCGGGCAGGTCTTGTCGGAGCAGCGCTCGGGGATGGTCTTCGTTCCCTCCATCATGAGCGCGCCGCACATCGGGCAGAGCGTGCCGGTCGGTTTTGCCTTGATGGCGTGCTTGCAGTCCGGGTAGTTCGAGCACGAATAGAAGACGCCGAATCGGCCGCGCTTCTCGACCATCTCGCCCTTGTCGCACTTGGGACACTTCACGCCGGTACCGTTCTGCCCGACCGCGTCCTTCTTGATGTACTTACACTTCGGATAATTGCTACACGACACGAACGTCCCGTAGCGTCCCTGCCGCTCGACCAGATCGTTGCCGCAGTCCGGGCATTTCTCGCCGGTGGTCTTCGGCCCTTCGATCTCCTTGCCTTCCATCGTGAGCGCGCCGTCACATTCCGGGTACTTGGAGCAGGAGAGAAACTTTCCGGAGCGACCGAGCTTGATGACCATGGACGAGCCGCACTTCGGGCACTTGTGGATCTCGTCCGCCTCGCCGAGGTGGGTGGCCTTGCCGGTCGACTTGTCCTTCGCCTTGACCTCCTTGCTGAACGGGCCGTAGAAGTCGGCGAGGGTCTTCGCATAGTCGCGTTTGCCGTCGGCGATCTCGTCGAGCTCGTTCTCCATCTCCGCGGTCAGGGTATCCGAGACGACGTCAGGGAAGTGTTCCGAGAGGAATCCGTCCACGACTTCGCCGACTTCGGTCGCCTTGAGCGCCCGGCCCTCCTTCTCGACGTATTGCCGGTCGAGGAGCGTCTTGATGATCGAGGCGTAGGTGGACGGACGTCCGAGTCCGCGTTTCTCGAGTTCCTTCACGAGGCCCGCCTCGGAATAGCGGTTCGGCGGCTCGGTCTGTTTCTCTTCTTCGCGGATTTCCTTTAGCGAGATCGCCTCGCCGGGAGCGAGCTTTGGCAGTTCGACATCGTCCTTGCGCGCCTCCGGGTCGGCCGCGAGCCACCCCGGCCGGACGAGACGTGACCCCGTGACCGAGAAATCGGGCAGTGACCGGTCCGTCGTATTCGCGGAGAGCCTGGTGCGGAGGAGTTCGGCCGGCTTCATCTGCGAGGCGAGGGTGCGCGTACGGATGAGACGGTAGAGTTTGAGTTGATCGGGCGGAAGCGAGGGCAGTTTGCCGAACGCGGTCGGACGGATCGCCTCGTGCGCCTCCTGCGCGTTCTTGGACTTGGTTTTGAACCGCCTGACTTCGAGCACCTCGTCGCCGTAGGCGGCCTTCACCGCTGTGGCGATATGTCCGAGCGCTTCCTCGGAGAGTGAGACGCTGTCGGTACGCATGTAGGTGATGTGTCCCGCCTCATAGAGCTTCTGCGCGAGGCGCATCGTGTTGCTCGGCGAAAATCCGAGGCGCGAGCTCGCGGCCTGCTGCAGGGTCGACGTGGTGAACGGGGCGGCGGGATTGCGGACGACCTCGGTCTCCTTCACCTCGACGATCTCCCAGTCTTTCGATTTCGCGAGAGAAAGGATATCGTCGACTCGTGCGCGGTCGCGCGGCTCCTCGGAGCAGAAAAGTTCGAGTGTGGCCTTCTTCCCGGTCAGGAACGTTCCGGATATCTTCCAGAACGTTTCCGGCACGAAAGCGCGGATCTCGCGCTCACGCTCGGCGATGATGTGAAGTGCCGGGGATTGGACCCGGCCGGCCGAGAGTCCGTACCGGACCTTCTTCCAGATGAGTCCCGAGAGATCATAGCCCACGAGCCGGTCGAGGACACGGCGGGCTTCCTGTGCCTTGCGAAGGTTGTGGTCGAGTTCGCGGGGAACCTTGAGCGCGGCGCGGATACCATTCTCCGTGATTTCGTGAAACAGGACTCGTTTCGGTTTCTTCAGGTCACATGCTTCCACGAGATGCCAGGCGATAGCCTCGCCCTCGCGGTCGGGGTCGGTGGCGAGGAGGATCTCCGTATTCTTCCTCGCGAGATTCCTGATCTCGCTTACGACCTTTTCCTTGCCGGAGATCGTTTCGTAGCGCGGCACGAATCCGCCCGTTATGTCGATGGCGTTCTTGTTGGACTTCGGCAGATCGCGGACGTGACCGACCGAGGCGACGACCGTATAATCCTTGCCGAGGTATTTTCCGATGGTCTTGGCCTTCGAAGGGGACTCGACGATGAGGAGGGGCATATCGTGGTAGAAAGTTGAAAGTCAAAAGTGAAAAGTCGGGGCGGGTACGAAAAACGACCGATCCGGATCTTCTTGTGCCATGATACGTGCTCTGGAAATAATCGCAAGTTTCCTATCTTTACGCTCGAGACTTTCGACTTTGGACTTTCAGACTCGGATGTAGTTCATCCCGCCGATGTTTTTCGCGAGTCCTTTTATCTCGAGCATCGTAAGGGCCGAGCCGGCATCGCTTGTTCCAAGATGCGACGATTTGATGATTTCGTCAACATGAGTCGCTTCGTGCGTGAGGATCGAGAGGATTTTCCGTTCGGCCTCCGAGAGGTTTTCCGGGATCGGTTTCGGTCCGTTTCCCTGCTTCGAATCGGATGAACTGGTGGCCGTACGGAGCGGCAGTTCCTCGAGTATGTCGCCCGTGCCGCGGACGAGTTTCGCGCCGTCACGGATGAGCTTGTGCGTGCCAGTCGATGCGGGCGAGAAGATCGATCCCGGGACCGCGAACACGTCGCGGCCGCATTCGAGCGCGTGGTCGGCCGTGATGAGCGACCCGCTCTTCTCGGCGGCTTCCGCCACGACCACCCCCAGAGAGAGCGCGGCGATGATACGGTTGCGTGCCGGAAAGGTCCCCTTGCCGGCCGCGGTGCCGGGCGGATATTCGGATAGCAGGCAGCCGCTTTCCATGATCCGCTTCGCGAGCGGCAGGTGTTCTCGCGGGTGGATGGACGCGTCGTCGAGTCCGTCGCCCAGGACCGCGATGGTACTCCCGTCCGTGCGGAGCGCGGCCCCGTGCGCGACCGAATCGATGCCGTACGCGAGTCCGGATACGACGACTACGCCGGCGCGGACCAGGTCCTCGGCAATCCTTTCGGCGGCCTGTCTGCCGTACGCGGTGTGTTTGCGCGAGCCGACGATCGCGACCATCGGCTTGTTCCATTCGTCAAAGTTGCCACGGACATAGAGGAGTGACACGGGGAACGGCGCCTCACGGAGCAGTGTCGAGAATGTCTCGTCAGTCGAGAGAAGGAGGCGTATCCCGTCGCGTTCCAATGCCTCTTTTTCGCGTTCCGGGTCGATCGATGCGCGGCCGGCAAGGATCGCCTCCCGCGTGTCGGCGCTCATCCCGGTCGCGGCGAGCGCCTCCGCGTCGGCGTGCCACGCCGATTCGCCGGTTTCAAAAGCCGACATCAGCGACCGGAGCCGCGTCTGTCCGATGCCTTGGATCTTTCGGAAGCAGTGCCAATAGAGGGAATCTCGCATGAATATGGAATCAGGAATCATGAATGAAGAATCAAGAATAACGGATCAGGAAGTAAGAATAAAGAGTTATGCTCCGGTCCATTCAATTCTTTCTCTTGCCTGATTCTCTATTCTTAATTCATAATTCTTCCCCATCATAGACAAATTCCCTTCCTTCGGCTAGGATATCTGGGAATATGGGCCGTTAGCTCAGTTGGTTAGAGCGCCGCATTTGTTCCGATTTCTTTTGCTGCGCATTGCCATAGTCTCCTTTCAGGGAGAGGTGGAAAGTAGTGTAAAGGACTGGTTGTAAGTTGTTTGTTGTGAGTCGTCAGTTATCATCGGGCCCTTAGCTTAGCTGGTAGAGCGCCGCATTTGCAATGCGGAGGTCACCGGTTCGAATCCGGTAGGGTCCACCACAATCCATCGGGACAATGTTGTCGGAGGTCGCCGGTTCGAATCCGGCACGGTCCACCACAATCCATCGGGAGTTGTGTCTCGGAGGTCACCGGCCCGTCTCGCCGCTCGCGAGTGGCGGGGTTCGAATCCGGTAGGGTCCGCATTGATCATCCGTATGGATATCGAAGAAATTCATTCCGCAGTAGAGTGGGCGAAAAGTCTGACGGGTGATGGCGTCTCGGTTTCGAAGGAAAAGTATGGCGATCAGAGCTCGGTGCTCAGGCTGAATCTTTTGACGGATACCTTTTTCCTGAAAATCGGCAAGGGATTGGCGATGGAGCGTGACCGGCTCGAATGGCTGGAAAAAAAAGTCTCCGTCCCGAGGGTGATTGGCTATACGGAAATCGACGGTCATGAGGCCTTGTTGCTGTCGGCGATCGAAGGGAAAAATCTCGCGGAACTGAAAAAGGAATGGTCTGCCGAAAAAGTGGTCGACGCTTTGGTCATAGCGCTGAAGCGATTTCATTCCGTCAACGTGAAAGACTTCCCGTTCGGTGTCGCCGGCGCAGGGAAGGTGTTGGTTCATGGAGATGCCTGTCTTCCGAATTTTCTTTTCGCGGAGGATGGACGTTTCGGATATGTCGATGTGGGAGGTACGGCAGTCGATGACGTGGAGGCCGATTTTTCGGCGGCTATCTGGAGCTTGCACTATAATCTCGGTCCGGGATATGGGGCGATGTTCTTGAAACGGTATGGAATAGGGAATGTCGCGGACGAGTACGTGGAAACACTGAGGTTGCGTTACGAAGATAAGCAGGATTAGTGGGAACTCATATGATAGCGGATGTTGAGACGAGAAAAATGAACGCAAAGGAGGCGCTCCGGCGGCTGCGGAAGGCGTACAAGGTGACGGGGCCGTTCGTTTTAGTTTTTTAAACTCCCGCGTAGTTAATCGTTATTCGGCAATTGACGATGTTGCAATAATGCCCGTTTGTGTCACAATGATATATGTCTGATCGTATTGATACATAACTCTATGAAAAAGACCGTGGTGGGAATTATTGTGGTCGTCGCGATGGCTGCTGTTGGTTATTTTGTGTATCCAAAACCGAAACAAGTGCAAGTGTCCGAACAGATTACTATTGCTCAGGCATTCGAAGTCTTCCTCTATGCTCCATTGTATGTCGCACAAGAGCAGGGCTTTTTTAAAGACCAAGGACTTGATGTGAACATCATAACGGCAGGAGGAGATGAAAAGGCCTTTGCTGCACTTCTGAGCGGTGACGCACAATTTGCTGTTGGTGATCCAACTTTTGCTGCAGTCTCCGGCGAGAGAGGTCAGCCTGGAAAAGTTGTTGCCGCCGTGCTGAGAGGGGTTCCGTTTTGGGGTGTCGCGAAGAATCCGAGCATTGGAGTAATTTCTTCCTCGACGGGCCTGAAGGGATACCGCGTAGCAACTTATCCCTCGCCTTCTACGGCTTACGCGTTGCAGAAAGAGATGTTCCAATCCGCTAACCTTCAGCCGAAAATAGCGGAAACGGCATTTGGCTCCTTACTTGCCTCTGTCGATGCTGGGAAGGCCGATATCGCTTTGGAGCTTGAGCCGAATGTCTCGATAGCGGTGAAAAATGGTGATCATGTCGTTTATTCTCTCAATGATTATTATCCGGAATTTGCTATTACCGGAGTAACCGCACTACCGGGCTATGTCGGCCAAAATCCGGAGACCGTGCAAAAGGTCACAAACGCGCTGCAGAAAGCGATGGACTATATTCGCCAGCATCCGAACGAAGCCGCCGACTTTCTTTCGGTTAGATTTCCAGAAGTACCGAAAGATATCGCAAGGAATGCCGTGGAAAATATGATTAAGGCGGGGGTGTTTCCGGAAGATACGGTTGTCACCCGATCGGGATGGGATGCTGCGATACAGACGCGTCTAGAGGTCGGGGATCTGAGGTCCGAAGCAACTTACGAGAATTATGTCGATGCCAGGTTCTCCGAGCGGGCAAAGTAGCCTCATCTCAATATCAACTAAGAATATCTCGAAACGGTTCTCCAAGAGCGGCGAAGTGTCTTCGGTGTTACAAGATATCTCATTTGACGTGGAAACGGGAAAGATTCTCGCGATTGTCGGTAAAAGCGGTATTGGAAAAACGACCCTTCTCAACATCGTCAGTGGTCTTGAACAAGCGGATCTTGGGAGTGTGGAGTCACGTGGTTCCATCGGCTACATGCCTCAAAAGGACCTTCTTCTGCCGTGGAGGACAACGATAGCAAACGTTCTTTTACCCATTGAGATTCAAAAAGGAGATTTGTGGGCGGCCACTCTTCGCGCTAGGCAATTCTTCCAGAAACATGGCCTTTCCCATTTTGAGAATGCTTATCCTTCGGAAATTTCTGGCGGAATGCGTCAGAAAATTTCACTCATGCGGGTTTTTCTGCAGGATCCTGACACTATCCTTTTTGACGAGCCCTTTTCGGCAATAGACGCGGATGCCCGTTTACAACTAGTGAAAGACGTTCGTCTATATATTACATCTAGCCGGAAATCTGCCATCTTCGTTACACATAACATAGAGGAGGCAATCGCGGTGTCCGATAAATTAATCGTTCTTGGGGAGCAACCTGCGACCATAATTTATCAGACTGATATAGTCATTCCAGACGAGTACCGCGATCCGGTCAGTGTCCGGAAGAGTGATGGTTTTCAGGATCTTTTCGAACGTATCTGGGAGCTCATTGGAAAACAGATATGAGAAAAACTCTAGCATCCGTTATCTCGGTCCTTGTGTTCCTTGCGGCGCTTTCGATATGGGAATTGTGTGCAATAATAATTCCACGGTTTGGTTTCCTGTTTGGGTCACCGTCAGAAATCGTCGTAGCTTTCATCAGAAATACTGCAAATGGGACCCTAATCGGTGGATTTTTTGTGACCGGCATGGAGGCTTTGACCGGGTTCGTCGTCGGTGTAATTTTCGGAACGATTGCAGGATTTCTCTTGTGGTATTCGCCGCTAATAGCACGTATTGTCAGGCCCTACATCGTCATTCTCGGGGCAGTTCCCGTTTTTGCATTCGCACCGATGATGATAATTTGGTTCGGTGTCGGGTTTGGGATGAAAATAGCCATGGCAGCTCTTGGGACGTTTCTCGTGGCGCTCACGCAGGCGTATGAGGGCGCGAAGAACGTTGATATCGAAGAATTTCGTCTCTTACGGATTTTTGGCGCCACACGGTTTCAGGTATTCATGACGGTTGTTCTGCCGTCCTCGCTTTCCTGGGTGCTTTCCTCGATGAAACTTAACGTCGGATTCGCGCTTCTTGGAGCGTTTATCGGAGAATTTATTTCGTCTGACAATGGGCTTGGACACTTCATGATTCGGGCGGGATCTTTCTATGATGTTTCATCGGTTTTTGCGGGAGGGGTGTATCTCGTTTTTCTCGCTTTGTTATTTGAAAAAATGGTTAATCTCGTTGAAAAAAAACAGAAGAAAATAACCGAATTCGTCTCGGTTAGCAGAAAAACGAGACAGGCATTGAAGGGCGTGAGAGAGGAGGAGTGATGATTACTACATGGATATCGAAGCAAAAAGAAAAGCTGCGAGGGAGGCGCTTCGACGGCTGCGGAAGGCGTACAAGGTGACGGGGCCGTTCGTTGAATGGTCGAATCCGCTCGAGTTGGTCGTGGGGACGGCGCTTTCGGCGCAGTGTACCGATGAGCGGGTGAACATGGTCACACGGGAGCTGTTCAGGAAATACAAGACGGCACGCGATTATGCCGAAGCGGATCAGGGCGTCTTGGAAAAAGAAATCTATTCGACCGGGTTCTTCCGCAACAAAGCGAAGAACCTTCGCGGGATGGGCAAGGTTCTCGTGGAAGAGTTTGGCGGCGAAGTTCCGGATACGCTCGATGGATTGCTCTCGCTTCCCGGCATCTCGAACAAGACGGCCTATATCGTGCTTGCCAAGGCGTTCGGGAAGATGGAAGGACTTGCGGTCGATACGCACGTGTTCCGACTGGCGCCACGGCTTGGCTGGAGCAACGCGAAGACGCCGGAAAAGATGTCGCGGGAATTGGGCGAGCTCTTCCCGAAGCACGACTACCTCGCGGTGAACGAATACCTCATCACGCATGGTCGGGCGGTCTGCGTGCCGCGCAACCCGAAGTGCGGCGAATGCGTGCTCGCGGATATCTGTCCGTCAGCAAGAAACTGATACGAAGAGTTATTCCGATAATGTGTCAACGTGTTCACGAGTGAAGGCGCCCTTTACGTTGAAAGTCATACCGTTATACGTAGGGGCGGGTTCGTGCGGTCGTCCGTTAAAGTGTGGTTCATTATTCTCGGTTCATACGCCCACTTGATTCTTTTTTCGGCTCATGGTATCCTGGCGGAGACCTCTTCGGAGGCGTTGCTCCTGTCCAGTTTGAGCCGATTCTTCGGGCGATTAGCTCAGTTGGTTAGAGCGCGTCACTGATAATGACGAGGTCCCAAGTTCGAATCTTGGATCGCCCACACGGCCGCCGAGAGGTGGCAAGTATCAAGTTCCAAATAACAACAGCCAAATCTCAAAGTCGGCTGTTTGGGAATTGAAGTTTGATTATTGGAGATAGGAATTTGGCTGTTGGTGACTGAAGGAACGACATCATTGCGGGGTGGAGCAGTCTGGCAGCTCGTCTGGCTCATAACCAGAAGGTCGTGGGTTCGAATCCCACCCCCGCTACTAGGAACGAAGTGACGAAGGAGAGGGGAGCACGCCAATGATTTGGCGTGCGGTGGGATGAGAAGGGATTCTCAAGAATCCAATGACGGCGGTACGGAAACGTCAAGAAGGCCGCGAAAGCGGCTTTCTTCGTTCTCTTGTCTGGGAACAATGGAATCAACTGGTTATGTCGCACGGAACGAACAATAAGACGAAGAACATTCCTACCAGGAGAATCCTCTCCTGGTATTGGCGAGTGGTCCGGCAGTACCGTAGGCCGTTCATCTTCACGGTCGTCTTTTACGGGTTCGCGGCGGTTTCGGGAAGCGTCATTCCACCGGTTATCTATAAGGGACTTACGGATTCCCTGTCCGGGCAAAGTGCCCCATCCCTGTTCGGGCATTCGGGTCCCTGGGTCTGGGTCGTCGCACTCGGCATCAACTTCCTGTCCACCTATGTCCTGCTCCGACTCGGCGATATCTCATACTTCCGTCCGTACAGCCGCGTATCCAAGAAGCTGGTCGACTTCACATTCGACCGTATCGGCGAGCGTTCGTACCGGTTTTTCTCCGACCATTTCTCCGGAAGCCTCGTGTCACAGGCAAGGCGATATGTCGACGCATTCGGCTCCCTGTCGGATACGCTTCTGTACAGTATCTGGATGCCGATCATCAACCTGATCGGAAGTCTTATCGGCCTCTTTCTCTTCTCTCCTCCGTTGGCGGCCATTTTCTTCGTCGGAATGGCGTTTATCCTGCTCGTGCCGCTTCCGCTCATCCGACGGAGAATGTCGTTCGATACGCTTGAGAGTGAGGAAGATTCGAAAGTGACCGGTCGGATTTCCGATGTCATCGCCAACATACTGACCGTGAAGATGTTCTCGTCGACGGAGCGGGAACGTTCGTCGTTCCGAGAGTACTCCGATCGGCAGGAACGCGCCCGCGGCAAAGCGTATTCCGCATTACTGCATATGATCATGGTGCAGAACGGGCTCGTTCTCCTGTTCCAGTTCGTCGGCATCGCCGTCTCGGTCCGATTATGGTCGCAGGGGACGATCACCGTAGGAACCGTCGTTCTCATGCAGGCGTACCTCATGGGAGTCTTCAGTATCGCGAACCAGTTCACCCGTTCGTTCTCGGAAATGCTCCGTTCCTTGGCGCGCGCTGCCGAGATGGTCGAGATCTTCGAGCTGCCTCAGGACCTTCTCGATCCCGAGCATCCGGAGGAGAGTCGTATCTCCAAGGGCGAAATCGAGTTCAGGGACGTGTCCTTTCGCTATCCGGCCGGAGATGCGGTTTTCGCGGACTTCTCATTTTCGGTCCGCGCGGGGGAGAAAGTCGGTCTCGTCGGTCCGTCGGGCGGCGGAAAGTCAACCGTCACCAAACTGCTGTTGCGGTTCGCCGATCCGCAGGGTGGAGGAATCTTCATCGATGGGCAGGACATTCGAAATATTCGGCAGGACGATCTGCGGAACGCGATCGCCTATGTCCCGCAGGATCCGCTTTTGTTTCATCGCTCACTTCGGGAGAATATCGGTTATGGGAAATCGGATGCGACCGAGGAGGCAATCTTGTCGGCTTCGACGCGTGCCCATGCGCACGATTTCATCTCGCGTCTACAGGAGGGATACGAGACATTGGTCGGCGAGCGGGGCGTGAAACTCTCGGGCGGACAGAGGCAGCGCGTCGCGATAGCCCGAGCGATCCTCAAGAACGCGCCGATACTCATTCTCGACGAGGCGACGAGCGCGCTCGATTCGGAAAGCGAACATGCCATCCAGGAAGCGCTCGTGGACCTCATGACGGGGAAGACGTCGATCGTCATCGCACACCGGCTCTCGACCATCCGTCGGATGGACCGCATTGTCGTATTGGGCGAGGACGGCACCGTCGAGGAAGAGGGGACGCATGATGAATTGCTCGCGCGAAACGGTCATTACGCGGCGCTGTGGGCACGTCAGACCGGAGGATTCCTTGACGGGGAGGCAGGAGAGTCATCGGGGATTTCCGAGGACGGGGACATCTGATTCGATAGGATGGCTTTTCAGAAGAAAAAATGACCGCTCACACCGTATGAGCGGTCATTTTTACCTTATATGAGCCGATTTCAACGAAAACACTTGACAAAAAGTAAAAAAAGAATATAATAATATGTTTTCTCGGTATACAAGCGCTCCCGATCGGAGCCTTCGAGAAACGCGTAATCAGTATCATACGAACGTATGAAGCGGGTGAATCTGTTCGCGGTCGCGGTGGTTGCCGCCGGCTCTTTCGTGTTCGTCGCCGATCTGGCGAAGGCATGCGAGACCCCGACGCCCACGTGTCCGTCGGGAGTAATCAAGTATGGCGTTTGCCAGCCGAAGGAGACTCCGGTCTGTGGCAATGGCAAGGTCGAGAAGGGTGAGGCCTGCGACGAGGGAAGCAGGAACGGCGGAGACTCTTGCACCAAGACATGTCAGAAGCCGGTCGTCGTCGACCCGGTCTGTGGCAATGGCAAGGTCGAGAAGAACGAATCCTGTGATGACGGTAACCAAAACGATGGCGATTCGTGTACGAATACGTGTGAGAATCAGATCGTGAAGGAAGTGCCGGTCGTCACGACGGTCACGAATACCGTCACGAATACGGTCGAGAAGGTGGTCACCAAGTACAAGCGTCACGGTGACAACGATCATGACAAGAAAAAGAAGAAGGATGTCCTCCCGACGACCGGTCTTCCGGTCGAGGGCGTCGCGGGTGCCGTCGTTTCGGCGGCAGGCATCACCGCGGCCGCTTGGAGGAAGTTCGTGAAGTAGCATCCTCACCTCGAGGGATACTCGGCAGCCCTGAATAGAAGGGTACCCGACAAGGGAGGGCACTCCGGCAGGAGTGCCTTCTCTCTTCCTCCCTCTTGCCTCGGGCAAGACGGCGGAGGAGAGAACGCCTATGGAAGATCAGGTCATATATATCGAACGGGGACTGCGTTTTTCCGGCCGCGATATGCGGGAGGAACGTCTTGATATCCCGATGTCTCCGAAGACGATCATGCGGCGGTTCGCGAAGCCGCTCGCGGTTTTCGGCGTCGTCTTTCTGGTTATCTTCTCGGTGATGAATGCCGACCTTTCCGTCGTCTCTGATGTGATCGCGAACCTTCGCGGAGAGACCGTGACGCGTGATTCGCTGCCACCCGAATGGCTTGAGAAATATTCCATCGTCA
This sequence comes from Candidatus Fimivivens sp., assembly GCA_035560715.1. Classification (GTDB taxonomy): domain Bacteria; phylum Patescibacteriota; class Minisyncoccia; order Moranbacterales; family UBA1568; genus JAAXTX01. The sequence continues at coordinate 29,166 of DATMYW010000044.1, forward strand.
TGAACGGACGTGTCCGCCCGGACGACGACGCCGATCACGATGGGCTCGGGTTCCTGGGAGAGGAACGTGCGGGAACGAACCCGTATGACGCCGATACGGACCATGATGGCATGTCCGACCGCGATGAACTCGCACAGGGGACGGACCCGATCATGCCTGACTCGTTCGACAACAATCACGACGGAATTCCGGATTCGTGGGAAATCGCGAACGGGCTTGACCTGAAGAAAAGCGATGCAGAGGGTGATCCGGACGTTGACGGTCTTCCGAATATCGTCGAATACGCGTACGGGACCGATCCGCGAAAGGCGGATACCGACGGTGACGGATTCGTCGACGCGCAAGAAATCGCCGGCGGATACGATCCCGATGCACCCGGTGACGCCAAGCCTTCAGTGACGGTGCTTGCGGAGAAGATCGGAGTCGCGGCACCGGTTGTCTGGTCCGTATCCCCGACCGATGCCGAGATGCTCGGCGATCTTGAACACGGGGTGGCACACTATCCCGATTCCGGTATTCCCGGGCAGCCCGGAAACGTCATTATCGCGGGGCATAGCAGCAACTATGCGTGGGCGAAAGGTGATTACAATTCAGTATTTCGCCGCCTTGGCGAACTTTCCCCGGGCGACGTCATCGTCTTCCGCGTGAAACAGGCGAACGGACGGACGTTCGAGTATGCGTATACGGTGACCGAAAAACGCTCGACGAACGCCGATGATCCGTGGATTTTCGACGACGACGGGAAGGGTGTGGTGACCCTGAGCACCTGCTGGCCTATCGGAACCACGTTCAAGCGGATGGTCGTCCGTGGGGAGATGATCGGAGGGAATACGACGGCGTCATGACCCGTCCCGGATGGTCTGTCTGTCCCGTTTGACTCGTCACGAATAATCCGGTATCCTTCCATGGAATCCGATGTCGGAAGCATCGGGAGATTGATTTTCCGTTCGTGCCGTCTTCCTGCCAGGGTAGCTCAGTTGGTTAGAGCACGGGACTCATAAGCCCGGGGTCGAGAGTTCGAATCTCTCCCCTGGTACCAAGTCGGCACGGGACGGAATGTCGGAAGCATGTTGGACCGGTAGCTCAGTTGGTTAGAGCGCCGCCCTGTCACGGCGGAGGTCGCGAGTTCGAGTCTCGTCCGGTCCGCCTTCGCTGCGCTGAAGCGCAGCTACGGCGTGACACAGTCCGCTTAGGTTCCACCAACGTGGAACTACGGCGTGACACAGTCCGCAGCAGATAAGTCGAAAAACGGAGACATTGAAAAAGTCTCTGTTTTTTGTTACTCAGAAAGGGTGCTGGGACATGATATACTACAATCATATGAAATGGATCGGTATTACCGGCTCTTGGAGGGCCACCAACGAAACCGTTGAATCCGATGTCCGGACCGCTGTCAGGACCATTGTCCGTCGTGGTGATGGCATCGTGACAGGAGGAGCTTTGAATGTAGATTACTTCGCCACTGACGAGGCACTCAAAATCGATCCATCAGGAGTCAGTATCAAGGTTTGTTTGCCGGTCGCTCTTGAGAGGTACTCCGCCCATTATTTTAAGAGAGCTGAAGAAGGGGTTATTACTGTACAGCAAGCTGAGGCCCTCATCACTCAGTTAAAGGAGTTGAAGAGCGTCAACCCGGACGCGATTCTTGAAAATAGGAGAAACGAAATCGTGGATACGAACACGTATTATGAGAGAAATTCCCGCGTCGTGGAACTTTCAGACGAACTGCTCGCCTTTCAGGTGAACGGAAGCCAGGGCGTACAAGATACGATTGATAAGGCTTTGAGTCAGGGAAAGACGGTTGGTATTCGAGAGTATGTGATCATTTAAACTATTTGTGGAAAGATTTCTGATGGTGTTCATCAGTTGGAGAACGAAGTTTAGCGCCTTTATTACCATATTGCGAAATATGATAGTAGGTGTGTCGGTCAAGGAAAAAGAAAACGATTGAAATCATTCTCGAACTCTGTTGCAGTAGATGGATTTGTAACCTTTGAGAAATACGATGTATGTCCGATATCCAACTGTTTCAACTGCTCGGTCTCGCGATGTTTTCGATCGGAGTAGGGATGTTGGCGCATCCCGAAGTTCTCAAGAAGATATTCAAGAACCTGGAGCATGATCCCGCGGCCGTCTATCTGAGCGGATTCGTGAGTCTTTTCCTCGGGTACGCGTTGGTCGCGTTTCATAACACATGGCAGTTCGATCGATCTCTCATCATTATGCTCGTCGGATGGGCGGCGCTCATCAAAGGACTGTCGCTTCTCCTGTTTCCGACTTCGCTTTTCGGCGCGACCCGGAAATTCACCGACAGCGATCGATATCGGAAATGCTTTCCCTGGTATCCGATCCTGTTCGGGCTCGTCCTCCTGTATTTCGGATTCTTCGCATAGTCCCTTGACGCGATCCGGGCCGTTTTGTATACTCTAGGGGAGTATGAAAGGACGAACGGTTGATACATCCCGGATGACGAAGAAAGATGGCGCGGAAGCGGGCCGGGTTTTGTCGGATTCCAAATCGCGTGAATGCCTGCTTCGTCGTCTCTCACGCATCGAAGGGCAGTTCCGGGGCATCCGGAAGATGGTGGAGGAGGAACGCGACTGTCTCGATGTCATCCAACAGGTGACCGCGGTCCGCGAGGCGGTCACGATGCTCGGGATCGAACTCCTGAAGGACGACTTCGTCTGCCGTCGGGGCGGCAAGGACGTCGACGAGAAATTTCTGAAGACGCTGTTCCGGATGCGGTAGCGGGGATGACGGCAATGCATCAGGAGAGTATAATGAATCGCATATATAATCACAACGGGACCGCGACTCGTGACCATCGAGGGGCGTCGACCGGAAAAAAGTATGAGTAAGACAATCGTCCTGACGGACAAGACGTTCGAGGCGGAGGTTCTTAAGTCGGAAATCCCGGTCCTGGTCGACTTCTGGGCGCCGTGGTGCGGGCCGTGTCGGATGATGGCGCCGGTACTCGACGAGCTCTCGGAATCTTTCGACGGAAAACTGAAGATCGCCAAGCTCGACGTGGACGAACAGACGCACCAGCCGATTGCCATGAAGTACCGTATTCAGAGCATCCCGGCGCTGAAACTGTTCAAGGGAGGCGAGGTCGTCAAGGATTTCGTCGGCTTCCGCCCGAAGGACGTCTTCGAAGTGGAACTCAACAAGGAACTCCAGTAACGATGGTTTCCCGCTCCCCCTGCCCGCAACGTTTTACCCGCCGCCCTGACTGCCGTCAGACTGTCCGGCTGGTGTAGCGGTTCAGTCGGGCTTTCGGAGGGGAGTTCCGCGGTTTCGTGACACGTCGTTCCCGTACGACCGTGTCGAGGGTGGGAGTGCACAAGTATTGCCGGTTCAGAGGTAAGGGAAAAAGACATGAATACCGACAAGACATACCCGCTTGCCATCATCGGGGCGGGACCGGCCGGGCTTTCGGCGTCGATCTATGCGTCGCGCTATGGGGTCGATCATATCGTGATCGGCCATCTTCCCGGAGGGCAGATTTCCGAGACGCATGAGATCGACAATTATCCCGGCGTGGATGCGGCGGGCGGATTCGAATTCGCCGAGTCGCTCGTCGCGCACGCACGCAAGTACGGCGCGCCGATCGAGGCGCGAATGGTCTCGAAGATCTCGAAGGACGGAGATCTCTTCGTCGTGACGCTCGACGGCGGAGCGACCGTTCGGTGCCGGATGATCCTCCTGGCTACCGGGACGAAGCGGCGCACGCTCGGCCTCGAACGGGAGTCGGATTTTCTCGGCCGCGGCGTTTCCTATTGCGCGACCTGCGACGGTTTTTTCTACCGGGATCGGATCGTGACCGTGATCGGAGGAAACAACAGCGCCGCCGGTGCCGCCGCGTATCTTTCCGGAATCGCTTCCAAAGTCCATATCGTGTACCGCGGCAAGGAGCTCCGCGCGGAAGAGCATATCCTCAAATCGCTCCGGAACGATCCGAAGGTGAGGATCATCCTGGAGACGAACGTCGTTTCGCTCGTGGGCGATGACGCGCTTACGGCCGTGAAACTCGACCGACCGTACGAGGGATCGGACACGCTTCCGACGGACGGACTGTTCATCGAGATCGGTTCCGATCCGAATGCCGATTTCGCGCGCGACCTCGGGGTCGCGACGGACGAGAACGGATATGTGCATGTCGGATCGGACATGTCGACCTCGGTTCCCGGCGTTTTTGCCGCCGGTGACATTACCGACGGGTCGGACAAGTTCCGTCAGGTGGTTACCGCCGCCGCGGAAGGCGCTATCGCCGCGCGGAGTATTCACGCCGCGTTCGCGAAGGAATAATATCGGAAACACTTGTGAAGCACGCGCAAAAGGACCGTCATCGGTCCTTTTATCGAACACGCATCGTTATCGGCATCATCGCTACGATGATGTGGCGCACGAATCGTTTTGGTAGTACGTATTTTGAGGCTTTCCTTGAAATGGGCTAAAATGGGGTATACCTATTAGACGAAAATGATGAGGAAAGAACGAACCAGGCAGAAGAAAGACCGGAAAAAATCGATTGGCGGCGTAAGGGTCGGTTTGGCGCTTTCGGGCGGGTCGGCGGTCGGCATCGCGCATATCGGTGCGGTGCGCGCCCTTCGGGAGGCGGGAGTCGACATTGTCGCAGTCTCCGGTACGAGCGCCGGATCCGTCGTGGCCGCCTGCGTCGCGTTCGATATTCCCGAAGAGCGGATGATCGAGGTGTCTCGTCGGCTCAGCTGGTCGAACATCTCCGATTTCGGATATTCGAAACTGGGCCTCAATTCGAACCGTCCTGTCGGAGCGCTTGTCGAAGAATTGATCGGCGATGTACGGATCGAAGACGCGAAGATCCCGCTGGCTATCGTCGCAGCCGATATCGATACGGGCGAGAAGGTTGTCTTCCGGAAAGGGAAGCTTACGGAAGCGATCCGGGCGAGTACCTGCATTCCGGGATTTTTCGTGCCGGTCGAAATCGACGGACGGCGACTGGTTGATGGCGGTATCGTCGAGAACCTGCCTCTTCCGTCTTTGTCACAGTCGCGTGTCGATGTCCGGATCGGTATCGATCTCGGTTACTGGAGCACGATCCACACGGCGAAGAACGTCCTCGACGTCGTCACGAACTCGTATGCCATCCTCGTCCGCGGACAAGGGGATCAGAAGAGCGGTGAACTCTCTCGGAGTTGTATCGTACGGCCGCATCTCGAAGGATTCACGATTTCCGATTTTAAGCGTATGGACGAACTTATCGATGTCGGGTACCGTGCGATGCGTGAACGCATCCCATCCTTGCGACGCCGTGCCGCCTCAGCACGGCTGAATCCGGTGCGGATTATCCGTTCGGTCGTCTTGTTCCTGCGGAAACGGGCCGGACTATGAGTCCGCTCGCTTCCATTGCGGAAATCGTTGCCGGCTATGAGATCCGGTTCGGGAGATACCGCGAGGATATCCTGCTGTTTGGAAGTCCCGAACGGACGGAATACCGCGTCGCCTTCGAGGACGACAGTGGGAAGGTATTCGTGTTCGAGGAGGTGGCTGTCTCGCGCCTTGCGAAGAAGCGGGCGATCGCACGGACCCTTACCCGACTGTCCGAAACGGATCCGTCGCTTTCCGTGGCGCCGTATCTTCGGAATCGCGATGGCGAACATATCACGGAACTTTCTGGGAAGTTCTTCCAGCTGGTGCCGTACATTGATGGCGTCCCACTCGATCGGGAGCGCTATTTTTCCGATGATTGGCGTGGTGGTGCGGCGGCGAACTTCCTGCTTGCGCTTCGGAGAGCATCGACATCGCTCCGGTCTGATGAGTTTGGTCCGATTCCTGCGCCCTTTCTCCTGCGGGGCTATGTCGACGAACTGGTCGGGAAGATACGGCGCAACGATGCGGCAGTGCTCGACGGAGTCAGACCGGTCCTCACGCACCTTGAGCGCGATTTTTTCCCGAGGGAACAGACGGTTCCGACCGCGTTCTGTCACGGAGACTATCATCCGCTGAACATCGTCTGGAGCGAACGCGGCGTAGCGGGCGTGATCGACTGGGAATTCGCCGGGATGAAGGCCGGGCTCTACGACGTTGCAAACATGGTCGGGTGCCTTGGCATGGAAGATCCGGATATCCTCAAGGGCGGTATGGTACTCTCGTTTTTGCAGACACTCCGGGAATCGGACGAGTTCTCTCGGGACGACTGGTCCACCTTTGTGGACCTCCTTCTCGCGACACGGTTCGCTTGGCTTTCGGAGTGGCTCCGGTTCCAGGAGCGGGGACTGATCGCGCTCGAGGCGGAGTACATGAGCCTCATCCTCGAGAACCGGGACTTCCTGCAAAAGCTCTGGAACATAGCGTGATGCCCGTATGAACGATAGACAATATGAGGCGCTGAGAGGTATCATTCAGGTATGCATTCGGTCCTAATCAGCCTAAGCGCAATCCTATGAGCAAGAAAATGGTGAAGATTATCGCTGACAAACATATCGGTGGATTCATGCAGTTCGTCAGGGAACAGGGCGTCGTCGGCCTCGCGACCGGCTTCCTCATCGGCGGTGCGGTTTCGAAAGTCGTCACGGCCCTGGTGACGGACATCATCAATCCTATCATCAGCATCGTCTTCGGTTCCGCCGATGGCTTCAAGACGGCTGCGATCCAGGTGGGAGATTCCAAAATCATGTGGGGGGATTTCGCAAGCGTGACGATCGACTTCCTCATCGTCGCCGCGGTCGTCTACTTCGGCTTCAAGGGGCTCGGCCTCGACAAACTCGACAAGAAGAAGGAGAAGGCTGAGGATGCCGCTGCCGCAAAGAAATAGGTTTCGATTCGGGACGTAGACGAATAAATAAAAAGGCAGAGCATCCACTCGATGTGGTGCTCTGCAATGTTCTGACACGATCTCGCAATCAAGCCGCTGAAAGAAACTCGCCGATGGTCCCGGTTCTCGTTTTCAGCTGTCCTCGTCTTCCTGAGCCTAATCCTAACAAACGCTCAGTTTTCAAGCCTCCTATGACGATAAGGGAAATCAGTTGGCGCCCTGAGCCTTCGTACTCATAGGACAAGGTGCCTGCCTCGTTGTTTTTTACCAGAAGTGGACAGATGATGGGGTTTTGCCTGTTTGTCATGTACTGAACGAGGTTTCTCATCATCTGGAGCGCGGCTTTAAATCGATCGGTATTGGGACTCATAATAATTGGGAATCTGATTTTGAAAGAACAAATCGTCCTGACCACAGGGCGATGCCCCTTTCTACCATGAAAGAATAGAAAAAGCAAGCGATACGAACTCGAGGCTTGTTTCAGCCCAGGAATAACATCTGCAACCGCTTGATAGTCTGGGAAAAGGGTGATACCATGATCTTGACACCGATCAAGCTTTGTTCGGTCGTTGGTTGTTTTGAGTAAAAAAAGAATCGTGGAGCGGCGGCTGAGCGTCAAACGTTGTTTGTGTCAGTCGCGGATCGTACGTTACTTTCGGAGAGGTGGCTGAGTGGTCGAAAGCGGCACACTGCTAATGTGTTGTGCGGGTAAAACCGCACCGCGGGTTCGAATCCCGCCCTCTCCGCAGTGAATGAAATGAACGAGGAAGAGGAGAAAGCGAACTGCTTCGCTTTCGAGCGGGATGAGAAGGGAATTTCCTTTAACGGAAATTCCTTGGCTCGCAGAGGAATCCCGCCCTCTCCGCAGTGAATGAAATGAACGAGGAAGAGGAGAAAGCAAACTGCTTTGCTTTCGAGCGGGATGAGAACGGATTTCCCCTGAAAGGGAAATCAGTGGCTCGAAGGGGAATCCCGCCCTCTCCGCCTTCGCTACGCTGGAGCGTAGCTACGGTGTGACGCGGTCCACTGTAGATATGCGAAATCGAGAAAGAATACGGGAACTCTGAACGGGATCTCGTATTTTTTCGGTATGATGGGAGAGGAGGATTCGAAGGCCGGACCACCAGAAGGTGGGGCTTAGCGCCGTTTATAAGGCGCTAAGCGGGTCGCGACCCCGCGTGAGGCGTTCTTACGCCTTTTACGCGGGAGTTGTGACCGAATCCCTCGTAATTTCTGAGGGGGCAGATATTCGTTTCTTTGAGGAAAATAGAGGGATTCGAAGGGCAAGGAAAACGTGAACAGCTTCACGTTTTCATGCCCAGGCCCGAAGGGGGAATTTCGCTCTGCGCAAGAAAAAATTAGACTTATATAAGCCTTTATATCGTTCATTGTGCTGAACTATTGACAGAACGAGTTATATATGAAATAATCTCCACGATATACCGATACGTAGTATCGGAATATCATGTCAAATGCTCCTTAACAAAATCGTGAAACAATGAACAAAAAAGCGCTATCTATTGTTGGTATCATTATTGGGATACCGATTTTTTTGCAGGTGTTTTCATTCGGAAGCATGTTGTTGAATGAAAGGGATGATTTCAGCGCCTTCTTTGGATGGGCTGTTATCATTCTTTGTATTAGTGTTCCGATTCTGCTTGTGCTACGCGTGAGACGCATCCGAAAGAAATCTACTGAGCCGGCGTCAATCGGCTTAAAAAAGAAGTCGATGCTGTTCGTTTTCGGGCTCACTCTGTTGGCTGGAAATCTCGCATTGACTGGCTGTACGCGAGTCGATCCTGGTCATGTTGGAATAAAAGTGAACATGGTCGGTGGACAGCGTGGCGTGCAGGATATTCCGATTGTCACCGGCATCGTGCTCTTCAACCCCGTTACTGAATCGGTTTTTACATTCCCAACAACTGTTCAGACGGAAAATTGGGTCTATTCCAAAGATGAAGGAAAGCCGGTCGATGAAAGCGTGACCTTCAATAGCATCGAGGGTGCCGTAGTGAATGCTGACGTTGCGCTCACCTATTCGTTTGAGCCCAACAAGGTCCCGTACCTTTTCAAAAGGTTTCGGAAGTCACCGGAAGATCTTTCTGACAAATTCCTCAGATCTCGTGTTCGGGATCGTCTAAACGAAAATGCCGGCAAGATGCGTATCGTCGATATTTTTGGTGCGGGTAAGCAGGATCTTCTCATCAAGACCAGGGATGATTTGCGTAGGGAGCTTGGACCTCAGGGATTCGTCATTGAGACCGTCAGTTTTGTAAACGGTCTTCGTGTCAGTAAAGACGTTATGAATAGTATTAATAGCGTCATTACTGCCACACAAAATGCGATTTCGGCTGAGAACAGGGTTCGTGAAATAAGAGCCATTGCAGTACAAGACAGTATCCGTGCAGCTGGGCAGGCAAGAGCATTGGCGATTAATCCTCATGCACTTGAATGGAGGATTGTTGAAAAATGGATCGGCGTTCTTCCTCTTTCGACTGGCGGAGGCGCCATTATCAACCTTCCAGCGGCTTCTTCTGCGCGAGCAAGCAAGTAGTTGGTCAGTGAAGTTTCTGAAACAAGCCTCCATACCGACTTTTGGTATGGAGGCTGATTTTTTCATTTTCGTCCCGTTTTCCCCATTCAGAATCTCCGAAACGATTTCGTTTCTCCGTTCCTCCGAGAGTCCCGTATGGACCCGGAGAAGCTTTGTAATCTGACTGAAGAATCCGTCGAGGGTATTGGTCGTGTTTGGTATATTGATTCCGGGATATTTCTGAAAGGTGAACAGATACGGAAGGTTCGTCCGAAGACTGTGATACGCGGACCGGATCTTCTTGTGCGTGTAATAGAAATGCTTCCTGTCCTCATCGAAGGTCTTCTCGGTAGGAAAGTCCTTCCATTTCATGAACCACTCATCGAGGAGCTTTCTGAAATCGTTTTTACTTATGAACGTGAGTGTTCTTCCGATCGCCAAAAGTTCCTGCCCTGCTTCGAGTTTCGGTTTCAGAGTGAGATACCGTCTCAATATCGTCTTTTGATGAAAGTGGCGCATCTGGACAGGGATATCGGAAAAGACCTCTCTCACGCCCTTTCTGCCGTCGAAAACCATAGCGTCGATGGTGAAGCCTTGTGCTTCCAGCTTCGTCCTTGTATCCCGATACATCGCTGGGCCTTCTCCCTTTACGAACCTGAAGAAGACGTTTCGTTTCAGATTCGGCGAGCGGAAGACGAGGATACCGTACCTTCGCATGAAGAACGAGACGTCGGCGACGAGGACGAGGAACTGCGGAGGGACGGGATCATGATCCGATACGGCCTCGTCGAGCCGTTTCCGGATAGTCTTGATATCGAGTCCGAACGTCCGTGCCAATTGCGTAAGCGTCTGCTTGCCCCAGACGTATTCCTTCCAAAGATACGAATGCCTGCGTTGCGGTTGTTTCGCGCTCTGAAACTGTTTCCCGCAGCGTACGCACTTATACCGTTGAGTCCCTCTCCGTTTCCCGTTCTTTTTTGCTTCGGAAGAACATGCCGGACAGCGTTTTTTTGTGCATCATACTCGATGGTATTGAGTTAAGAGCCACTCTTTCGGCTTCAGTATGCCACAAATTGCTGTTTTCAGCCTCCCGAATTTCCTATTAGGTCTGATTTCGCAAAGGAAAAGCGGAATTCCCCCCAAACCCCCTTCCGCTTTTCCTTTTCTCAAACGGAACGGGAACGGAAGCAGGCGGGCAAATAATCCTTCCCCCCCCAACTCCCTTCTTCCTATTTGCCCGCCTTCTTGGGTTCGCCCCAAAAACTTTTTGGCGGACGGACGGCGGGATGAAGATAAAGAAAGAAAACAACAAAGTGGTAAAAACGCTTGCTCCACCCTCCCGTGAGCGCATTTTTTGATTTCTACT
>DATMYW010000045.1:0-23412 GCA_035560715.1 Candidatus Fimivivens sp.
GGTATATACTCTGTTGTTTTGGATGATATAGGATGAATCTTAACAACAGGAGATAGCGATGAGACTATCATTGAATCAAAGACGGTGGCTGACCGAAAACGATTACGCCAAATGCCCACATTGCTGGGCGGACCACGGAAAGACGGCGACCGGACCACTTCTCTGGAAACGATATTTCCGGTCATGGTGGCTTCGATGCGACAAGTGCCATTCCTCCGTACTTTGGATCGGACCACGTCCGAAGATGAAGTTCCGAGTCCCGCTTTATTGGTTGGAAGGCGGCAAAAATCGGGATGGGTCGAAATGGCTCGGTGAGGATGGGATGTGTCGTTGTCCGAAATGCGGAAGCTACGACACTCGAGAACAAATCGTCGGAATGGGAAAACCGGCGGTCATTCTCACGTGCGAAGATTGTCATCACCGTTCCGAAATGCACAGGATCTTCTGCGTATAATATAAACCGGACTCCCTTATCGGAAGTCCGGTTCTCTTATGCTCAAGATTTTACCGATACTCCGCCAGGACTTCCTGAAAGGCCGCTTCCGAGACCTCGCTCTCAAAGAGGAGGGGTCGGTGATGTGATGCGAACCTATTCGAACTTGAACGTTTTCACGATATCCTCGAAGGCCTTCTTCATCTCGGGTGTTTCCGTCGCGCCCGTCTCCGAAGAGTAGAGATCGATACTGTACACGAAGTTTTTTCCCAAAAGTGAATACGAAGTGTCGTCATATCGTGTTCCCGACAGGCCGCCGACGGTCACCGGAATCGCCTTGGCATAGTCCAAGCCATTCGGAGGAACGATTCCGCCCGACTTGTCATGCACTCCGATCCACAACAAAGTCCCGAATTTCGGGGTATGTGTCGTCCCATCGAAGGTCCCGATCGGCTCCGGCGTAAGACGAGGGTCATCCACTTCGACATTATACAAAAGCGTCGCCGTCGGACCGGGGCCTTCACCATGATACTTATTCTCGCCTTCCTCATACCAGTAATTCCCAGGCATATCGAACGAAAAACCATACTTCCTGTTCTCATACCGCTTGGTTGCGGATGGCGCGACCGTTGACTGCGAATCGGCAACGCGAGCGGAGACATCCGCATTCGCGGGTACCGGCGAAACGGAAGCCACGCCGCCTTTCGGGATTGATGGAGTCTCTTTTCCTTTTCCGTTGAACACAAGATATACGATGGCGGCTCCCAGTATGATGAGCAACGCCGACAAGACGGCAATCGCGATGTTCTTCTTTTCCATATTCATATACTTATCAATGCGAATATATGCTATCGCAGCTTTCGATATACCGCAATGATTCTCGCAGGAGCAGGTTTGCAACCTGTTCCGTAACGCTCTGTCTCCATTGCCAGGCCGAAGCCTTGGCGAAGGCTGGCGTGCCAAGCCATAGTCTAACATCCGTCGTAAACCGTATGATTCATCAGGACACTCTCCAAAGACGGGCAGCCAACCTGAATCTGCGAAGCATTCTTCTAGACTATCGATATCCCGCCAAGAGTTCCTGAAAGGCCACTTCCGAGACCTCGCGCTCGTGGAGCGGGGCGTCGGTGATGCCGAGCCGATCCTCGTAGAGCTCGCGGGCATCGTTGCGGTAGATGATGCCGAGCGGGAGCTTCTCCGTCTCGAGCGCGAGTTCGAACGCAGCCGCCTTGTTCGACGGGTCGTGCCGTTCCGGGACGGGACAGGTATGATCCTTGTACCACTGGTACGTGTTCTGTTTGTTGAACACGACGCACGGCACAAAGAGGTCGACCAACGCGAAGCCCTTGAAAGAGATTGCTGCCTTGATGATCTCCTTGGCCTGCGCCGGATCACCCACATTGGCGCGCGCGATGAACGGCACGTCCACGGCGAGCGCGACCGCGATCGGGTTGAACGGCTCCACGATGACACCATCGGGCTGGATCGGGTTCTTCATCCCCTCTTCCGAGGTCGGCGAGGCCTGCCCCTTCGTAAGGCCGTAGACCATGTTGTTGTGCACGAGGACCGTGATGTCGGGATTGCGCCGCGCCGTATGCAGGAGGTGGTTGCCGCCCTCGCCGTAGATGTCGCCGTCGCCGGATTCCGCGATCACGGTCAGGTTCCGGTTCGCGAGCTTGATACCCATCGCTGCCGGGATAGAACGCCCATGCAGACCGTTGAACATGTGCGCGTCCACGTACTGCGGCATCTTGGCGGCCTGACCGATTCCCGAAGCGATCACGACCTCCTTCGGGTCCTTCCCAAGCTCGCGCAAAGCGTTCTTGAGAATCAGGAGAAGCGGAAAGTTTCCGCATCCGGGGCACCACGCGATATCGGTTTCCTGCGGCATGTCGAAGGGATTCATAGAAGCGAGAGTTAAAAGCGAAAAGTCGAAAGTCAAAAGTCGGAAACCGAAAACATTCCCTGATGGTCACGCTTCGGAACGGAGTTCCTCAATCAGTTCCTCGACCGAGAACGGTTCGCCGGTCGATTTGAGAATTCGTCGCGAGACCTTCACTCCGAGTTCGCGCCCGAGCAGATCGGCAAACTGTCCGGAATGGTTGCTTTCGATCACGATCACTTCCTTGCCGACAAGCAGTTTCTTCACCTCCGGATTGATCGGGTAGACCTGACTGAAATGAAGCCCGCCGAGCTTCGCGCTACCGAGCCTCGAAAGCGTTTCCACGAGCGTTCCGCAGGTCGAACCCCAGGAGATGACCGCCGTTTCCGCCCCTTCGAGATTGTCGAACGCATGAGGCATGATCGCGTCCTTCCGCAACGCCGTAAGACGACTGGTACGTTTCTCCATCATCGATCGGCGCATCGCGAAACTCTCGGTGATATGCCCGCTCTCGTCATGTTCGTCGGAATCGACGCAAACCAACCCGTCACCGTGTCCCGGGATACCGCGCGGTGAAAGTCCGTCCTTCGTCAGTGCGTAACGGAGATAGTCCTCCGTCGTCCTCGCGATATGCCGCTTCACCGGAATCCTCGGGAGTTCGTCCAGATCGACAGCGGTCACCGAATCAAGGAAATACTGGTCGGACAATACGAAGACCGGGATCTGATACCGATCGGCCGTCTCGAACGCCTGCTGCATGGTCCCGACGGCTTCCGACAGTGTCCCGGGCGCGAATATCGCCCGCGCGAACTCTCCGTGGCCCGCGTGAAGTGCCAGATTCAGGTCGCCCTGTTCAGTACGCGTCGGAAGTCCGGTCGCCGGTCCCGGCCGCTGGCCGATATGGATGACGATCGGCGTCTCGATCATGCCCGAAAGACTCACGCCCTCCTGCATGAGGTCGAACCCGCCGCCGGATGTGGTCACCAAGGCCCGTGCCCCGGCGTATGAGGCACCGATGCCCGCGTTGATGGCCGAAATCTCGTCCTCCGCCTGATCGACGACGATGCCGAACCGCTTCGCTTCTTTCGCCAAGAACGCGAGTACGCCGGTCGCCGGCGACATGGGGTACGAAGAGATGAAATCGCATCCGCCGGCGACGGCCCCGATGCCGAGCGCGGTCGTCCCGTCGAGGATGATATCGTCTTTCTTCTCCTCGGACGGGGTGAGCGGGATCGAGATATCCTCAACGAATGCCGCATGCTTGCCGAACTCATAGCCCTTCCGGGCCGCCTCGACGTTCTTCCCGACGATATCCTCACCCTTGCGTGCGAAGACCGAGCGGAGATAGTCCTCCGCACCGGAGAACGGGGTCCCGAGAAGCCCGAGGATCGTTCCAAGCGCCACGGTATTCGAATAGATGGGATTCCCGCCCGCTTCGTTCGCGAACCGGAGTATCGGCGTATCCACGAAACGGACCGGGCCGGGGTCGCCGACCTGTGCGCGCTCGCCGAACACGATCGTTCCCTCGCCGATGCGCCACCTCAGGTGTTCAAGCGAAGCGGCGTCCATCGCGAACAGGAAATCGATGCGCCGCACGTACGCCCGACGCGGCGCGCTGGTCGATGAGACCCGGACCTCGACCGAGTTGCTCCCGCCGCGCACGCGCGACATGTATTCCTTGCAAGCGAACACGCCGTATCCCGCGTCCTTGAGGATCTTCACGAGTGCCGCCTCGACCGTCTGTATCCCCTGTCCCGCCGAACCGCCGACCGCGATGGAAACGTCTTTCGAATACTGCGACATACGCGCATTGGAATTATTTCGATTTGCTTCCAGTATACCATGCGAAGCAATACACATTCACTACGGCCGCCGCCACGAAAGACTTTCATCAAAAAATCCCGCCCTGGTCCGAAGACCGGGCGGGTAAGAGCGGTTTGCTCACGCTTTTCTCCGTGTCAAAACGGCGATACAACCATGCAAGAATGCGTAGATAACAGACAGCACAGCCATGCCGTCGAGACCTTTCTGGCTGTAGCGGCTCAGGGCCGTAAGCAGGAATGCGACGGTCCAGAGCAACCACGGTACAAAGGGCTCGTTCGACGGACTCTCAAGAAGGCCTTGCACGATCGGAATGACAGAAATGATTCCCGTCAAAAGAATTATGAAACTTGCCAACATAGCCCCATTTCGATCACCCAGTTTCACCCGAACGATGATCGCCACGAGCGCCAGTGCAACATATCCCCATTCTTTCTTCTTTAGTGGTGCCAGTTTTCCGACAAAGAGAACGAATACGAACATCATCATCGTCGCAACCGAACCAGTAATGAACTGGAGCGACGCAACCCAATCACTCAAAGCGGTAAGATTCGCCGCATTTACCACGGACAGAATGACCCAGATTAGCAACGCGGCAGGATTCGGCTTCGATGCCCCACGCTTCGCCTGCACACAATACAGAAAATATGCGACGCCATGGAGACACGCCGCGACGACGGTGACAAAGACCGATATGCCCACAGCACACCTCCGACAATTGATTGTTAATTACTGCAAATTTCTATCAAAGTGTTATAGCACTAATACGTACTACAGTCAATTCATGCAAAAAATCCCGCCCTGGTCCGAAGACCGGGCGGGGAACTGAAACGGATCAGTGCGTCATGCGATCTGCATTTTCGATTTCACACCGAGTATCGAGCACGCTTCTTCCCACGTCGACTCGGGAATGTTCTGTTTCGGGAAATAGCGCGTTTGCCAGGCTCCGTCGACGAGCACGGCGCAGAACAGGGCATCATCCTTACGATGCCAGTGATGCGGGCCGCGATACGCATTCTGGACGAATCCGAGCGGGTAACATCCTTCGCGAAGTTTCTCCTCCCACACCTCCTCCGGCGCGAACACTCCCCCTACGCCTATCACCGGCTTCTTGTAGAGGAAGGGACTCAAAGTCTCGCCATAGGGTGCGATGAATTCACGTCTGCACGGTACGAACTTCCCACTCCTCTCTTTGAGGACATAATAGGAAATCCTCGCATTGAATTCTTTTCCGTTCCGACCGATCCTATCAGAAAAAGCGGTACGTGGAATTTCCGGATTTCGTTTTTTCCTCACGAGACCTCCATATGTAGTTGTTAATGAATATGAACGCAGAAATCGACCATGTACCCTATCACCGAAAGTCGTCCTCGTCAACACGGTCCGAGCCTTGGATATCGAAATCCCGCCCTGGTCCGAAGACCGGGCGGGATTCACCATATATAAACGTATTCGCTCTTCCCTAAATTCTCACTTCACACTCCTCACTTCTTTCTATTCCTCCCCTTCCAACTCCTTCTTCACGATCTCGAACTCATTCTCGGCTTCCTTGAGCTTCTCGCGGCTTTCCTTCACGAGTACCGCACCCGCTTTCACCTTCGCGAGCCCTTCCTCGACATCGACTTCCTCCTGCTCCTCGAACCAGGCGACGATCTCTTCCAGTTTCTTCAGCGACTCCCCGAGAGACTGCTTCTTTTCCTGCATAGGATTCATGGTTATATGGTTTGATTACTGATTCGCTTCCGATTCTCTCTTGCTTTCCGCTTGTCTTTCAAGAATTTCCGCCCAACCGTAGCCGATCCAAAGTCGAAGCGCTTCCGAAGACGGTGAATCGTCGGCTGGCGGATTCAGGAATACGACTCCGATCTTCCGTTCACGGACGAAGTTGAGTCCCAGAGCGAACGACACCTCCGCGAACACGTTCGGGCCCACGTACCCCTCTATACCGTTCTTCGGTCCGTTCGCTACGAACAGGATATCGGAATCGGCTATAGCGCGATAGAAATCGGAGTGAACCTGTGGATACTCCTTCTCGAAGCGTTCCTCGGAAACCGGGACCGGCCGAGCGAGTATTTCCGCGTTGCGCTTTTCCCAGTATCGAATCCACTGCTTCAACTCTTCCTGCAAGGAAGCGCTTCCAGAAATGACGACTTTTTCCATAGGACTATTCTACCTCCCTTACCTCGGCTCCGATCCGCCCTTCCGCGAGTCGTATGTCCAGTCTATCACCCACCCGGGCATCGGTCGATTTCCGGAGAAGGCTCCCATTTGCAGCCCGGATCAGCCCGTATCCGAGGGAAAGCACCCTATTCGGGTCGTATTGTCGGAGCGAACTTTCGGACCGAGAGATTCGTTCCCAGACATCCTTGGCAGCACTCTTCCATCCCTCGCCGATTCTTCGTTTCGCACTCTCGAGAAGGGAGGATGATTCCCGGAGCCGATATTCAAGTATCGACAACTTCGACCCGAGCGCGTTCTTCGCACGTTCGAACCGGTCGGAAACGCCCTCAAGAAAGCCAAGGAAAGTCCCGACACTTTTTTCGAGCCGATCGGAGGATTCGGAAAGCGCGCGTTCAAAAGAAGAAACGATGGTTCGCTCGCTTTGGACGAGCGTCTGACGTGCCGAATCCCACGGCTCACGAATAGTACGCGCGACCGCGGTCGGAGTCGAGACCATCCGGTCGGCCACGAGTGCGGCCAAGGTCACGTCCTTCTCGTGCCCGATACCGGCGATGACCGGTATCTCGCACTCGTTGATTGCCCGGACCAACGCCTCGGTATTGAATGCCTGCAGGCTTTCGATGCTTCCGCCGCCACGGATCACGACCAGAAGGTCATACAAGTCGGCCTTCGTTCGGAAATACTTCACGGCCCGTAGGAGTTCGATGACGGCCCGCTTTCCCTCCACGCTCGAAGGATACAGATCGACCTTGACCCCGAGTCTGCCGAGGTTGGTCAGGAAGTCGCCGATCGCGGCCCCCTGTTCGGACGTGATCAGCGCGATGCGCTCGGGAAATTCGGGAAGCGGCCGCTTCCGTTCCGGTGCGAAGGCGCCTTCGGATTCGAGCTTGCGATACAGTTCGTCGTACGCCCTCTTGAGCGCGCCCTCGCCTGCCACCTCGATAGTGCCCACCTTGAACGAAAGTTTGCCCATGGGCTTCCATATTTCCGGCACGCCCTCGACGATGATCTCGTCCCCTTCACGCAAACGCACTCCCGATACGTCGTATTGCCACCGGAAAATGAGACAGTTCAACATGCTGTCGTCGGCGGCATCCTTGATGGAAAAATAGACGACCCGGTCACGCTCATCGACGGACGAAACCTCGCCACGGACCCGCGCCGCCATGCCGGAGAGTTCCGTGTTGAGACCATCCAGGAAGCGGGAGACGGAGAGCGCGTCATCGACCGCCTCCTTCCGAGTATCCTCGTGCTCATCCGGATAATCGGAAGGTTCCGATCCGATACGTGCGACGCCAGGGAAAGAAAGATGCCCCGACCCCGCCCCAGATCGGCCGACGATCTCAAGGATTTCCTTGCCGTACTGCCGGCACTTCGCATCCTTGATGCCCTTCACTTCCATGAGTTCGTCGGGTGTCGTCGGCCTGCGCGCGGCGATGCCGTCGAGCGCCGCGTTCGTGAGTACGCGGAACGGCTCGACGCCTTCTTTTGATGCCTGTTTGGCCCGCCACATGCGGAGCAATGAGGAAAGATCGGCCATAATCAGATAACAGGAAACGAATATCATGTAACAGGGAACGGGAGCAAAGGAATTCGGGAAACAAATATCGAATACGCGGCACGGAAACGGAAGGATTAGGGTCAGTCCATTGTACTCCGAAAGGGGGAAACCGGGAAAGTATGGTACAATTTTGGGAGAATGTGAACCGAAACGTACCATGGAACCGCTGATCTCCATCGAGAAGCTCCGGGTCATCTACAACCAGGGGAAACCGAACGAAATGCGTGCGCTGGAGGAGACCAACCTCCAGATTTTTCCGAAGGAATACGTCATCATCTACGGGCCGTCCGGCTGCGGGAAGTCGACATTGCTGTATTCCATCGCCGGGCTCCAAAAGCCGACCTATGGCGACATCACCATCGCCGGAAAGTCGTTTTCGAAGATGACGAAACGAGAGATGCTCGGACTCCACCAGACCGTCATCGGACTCATCTTCCAGGCGTTCTATCTGATCCCCTCGCTCTCCGTCCTCGACAATGTCTGTCTTCCGCGCGCCTTTCGCGGAGAAAGCCGTCCCGATCGCGAAAAAGACGGGTTCCAATCGCTCCGCCGATTCAGTATCATCGAACAGGCCGACAAGTACCCGAGCCAGCTTTCGGGCGGACAGAAACAGCGCGTCGCCATCGCGCGGGCTCTCATCAACGAGCCGCAGATCGTCCTCGCCGACGAGCCGGTTGGAAACCTCGACAGCGAATCCGCGCGCAACGTGCTCCAGATACTCAAGGACCTCAACGAGATCGACCAGCAGACCATCATCATGGTCACGCACAACCCGGAGCACCTCGCTTATGCTGACCGCATCATCCACATGCGTGACGGTCGGGTAATCAAAGAGGAGGTGAACAAGGAAAAACGACCGATCGAGTCGAAGAAGGAGACGATGGATACGAGACAGGACGATCCCGCGACACGCGAACTCAGTATCCTCATGTCATCATTCCGAAGCCTGCTTCCGCAACAGGTGAACATGCTTCTCGTCCCCTACAAGGCAAAGCAGCTTCTAAACCATTTGCTTTCCGACCTGAATGAGGAACAGGTCTCCATCGCGGAAACGCTCGTCCGGGAACTTCTCTTCCACAATATCGAAAGCAAAGAAGTCATGGAACGACTCGACCTCGACTACGACAAGGGAGGAGGTGGATGGAACCGCACACGGGCGGAACACTTCTCGGAACGATTAGACCACCTTCTCCGACAGGTCGAGTCCGTAAAGACCCAGGGGGAGGCGGCCGCGCCGGAATTCGCCGGGTATCTCATCACACACTTCCATCTGTCTCTCGACGAAACACAGTCCATGAGGCTGAAAAACATCCTCGGACTCCGAATCGACAGCAAGATCGGGCAGACTGAACTGAAGAAACGGCTCGACCTGTCACTGAAACAGGGCGGAATCGGACTCCACTCACAGACTGCCGAGAAGATCGCCCGCGAGGTCGAGATGATCATGCTTCTCAAGTATTCCTGATATGCTCTTCACCGATCTCCTCCGACTCTCGCTCCGCATGTTCAAGGCCCGCGCCCTCCGGACCTTTCTTACGATCCTCGGTATGGGCGTCGGCATCGCCGCGATCGTCTTCCTCGTCTCGTTCGGCTACGGACTCCAGCAGACGCTCCTCAAGAAAATAACCACGTCCGATGCGCTCTCCACGCTCGACGTGACCGCTGAAAATCCCGATGCCCCGTCGCTCGACACGGCGACCGCTGCCCGACTCGCCGCCCTCCCCGGAACCGAAGCCGTCATTCCCGTCAACGAGCTGCGCGGTCAGCTCAAGGTATCCGGCGTCACGCTCGATTCCGGCGCCGTGGTCGCACGTCCGAGATATTTCGACCTTGTCGGGATAAAGATGTCCGCCGGCCGATCTCCCTCCGATTCCGCTCCGGAAGTCGTCATCACGTCCGGCATCGCGAAAGCGTTCGGTAAGGACCCGACATCCCTCGTAGGACAGAAGATATCGCTCTCCCTGTTCGTCACCCAAAGTCAGGGCGGGACGGATGCGGAATATGCTCCCTCGAACCAACTCGCCATCGTCGGTATCGCCGAGAGCGACGAGAACCTGTTCTATCTCTCACCCGGTGCGATATCGGGCATCCCGTTGCCGCCCGCGACCCAGATCAAGCTCAAAGGAACGTCGACCGCCGCATTGCCCGGTCTCCGGAACGAAATCCAGTCTCTCGGTCTGTCCGCATCATCCATCTCCGAGACGATCGACCAGGCAAACAAGGTCTTTCAGGCGATCCAACTCCTCCTCATGTCCTTCGGCGTCATCGCGCTCATCGTTTCGGCGATCGGTATGTTCAATACGATGACCATCACGCTTCTCGAACGCACCGAGGAGATCGGAATCATGAAATCGATCGGAGCCTCGCCCGCATCCATATCGCTCATGTTCGTCATGGAATCGACCCTGATGGGACTTCTCGGCAGCCTGATGGGCATCGTACTTGGCATCATCGGCGGACAACTCACGAACCTGCTCTTCAACCTCGTCGCGTCGCGCTTCGGAGGACAGGCGGCGGACCTGTTCTTCAGCCCGGTCTGGTTCCTTCTCGCCATCATCGGCTTCGGAGCTTTCGTCGGATTCCTGACCGGCATCATCCCCGCCCGCAAGGCCGCCAAGACCGATGCCCTCGAGGCGTTGCGGTACAAGTAATCTCACGCTCACTTCACGCCCGAAGACAAAAAAAACGGCCTCCTGGCCGTTTTTTCGAGATTCGTATATATCCCTCTACTTCTTCCGGCCCGCCTTGACGCGTTCGGTCTCGGAGAGCACCTGCTTGCGGAGCCTGACGTTCGAGGGCGTCACCTCGAGATATTCGTCATTGGACATGATCTCGAGGCCGCGTTCGATAGTGAGTTCCCACGGTGGGGATAATTTGAGCGCCTCGTCAGCGCCGGATGAGCGCATGTTCGTCAGGTTTTTCCCCTTGATCGGATTGACCGCCATATCGGAACCCTTCGAGGTGTTGCCGACGACCATCCCCTCGTAGACCTCCACGGCCGGCCCGATATAGAGCGTGCCGCGCGTCTGCAGGTTGTCGAGCGCGAAGGCGGCCGTCTTGCCCGCGATCATCGAGATCATCGAGCCGACATCACGATGGTCGATTTCTCCGACGAACGGCCGGAAACCGACGAACCGGCTCGAGAAGATCCCCTCCCCGCGCGTATCGATGATGAATTCGTTCCGATATCCGAGGAGACCGCGGGTCGGCGCCTCGAACACGAGCCGCTGATATCCGCCGCTCCCCTCCTTCATCTCGGTCATGAATCCCTTGCGACGCCCGAGCTTCTCGATGACCGTCCCGGAGGATTCCATCGGACATTCGATCGTCACTTCCTCGAACGGCTCCTGTTTCACACCGTCCACCTCCTTGATAATGACCTGCGGCTGCGAGACCTGCGTCTCATACCCTTCGCGACGCATGTTCTCCAAGAGGATCGCGATATGAAGCTCACCCCGTCCGTACACCTTGTACCGGTCCGTCTCCGAGAAATCGATCTTGAGTCCCACGTTGATCTCGAGCTCCTTCTCCAGACGCTCGCGAAGCTGCTGGTTCGTCACGTATTTTCCCTCACGACCCGCGAACGGACTGTCGTTCACCAGGAAGAAGAGCGATATGGTCGGCTCGTCGATATCGATGGCCGGAAGTATCTCCTGCTCCGCCGTCGTGGAAATGGTATCGCCGATCTCGACGTTCGGAAGTCCGGCAAGAAGGACGATATCACCCGCTTCCGCCACCGGAATCTCCTCGCGGTCGAGTCCCTTGAACGTGGAGATCTTCACGATACGTCCGTTCTCGGACTTTCCTTTCACGTTGCGAACGAGCACCTGGTCTCCCATCTTCACCTTGCCCTCGTAAACACGGGCGACGGCGATGCGACCCAGGAAGTTGTCGTAGCCGAGATTGAACGGCTGCGCTCGCAGAGATGCCGACGAATCATGCAGTGCCTCGGGAACGCGCTCCAGGATCGTATCGAGGATCGGAGAAAGGTCTACGCCTGTCTCATCGAGCGAGCGCTTCGCGATCCCCTCGCGGGCGATCGCATAGAGTACCGGGAAGTCGAGCTGTTCATCGGTGGCTCCGAGATCCAAGAAGAGTTCATATACCAGTTCGGCGACGATTTCCGGTCGCGCCGCCGGCTTGTCGATCTTGTTGAGGACCACGATCGGACGAAGACCGAGCTCGAGCGACTTCTTCAGCACGAAACGTGTCTGCGGCATCGGTCCTTCCTGCGCGTCCACGACGAGCACGACGTCGTCGATGGAACGAAGAACACGCTCCACTTCGCTTCCGAAGTCGGCATGCCCCGGGGTATCGACGATGTTGATCTTGGTATCCTTGTAGTAGAGCGAGGCGTTCTTGGCATAGATGGTGATCCCGCGCTCCTTCTCGAGCGCGTTCGTATCCATCGAAAAGCCTTCCTGGGCGTACCCGGTCTGCTTGAGGAGTCCGTCGGTCAGGGTCGTCTTTCCGTGGTCGACGTGCGCGATGATGGCGATATTTCGGATATGCATAGGCTTGGGTCAAATGGGATGAAAGGGAGAAATGGGAGAAAAAGAATAGACTGCCAGTTCTAAAAATAAAAAGGCACCAGGGCCCTTTCTTCGCGTAGCCATTATGCGGCATTGACTGAAAAATGTCAAAGCAACGCATTTGACTCCAGCCGGAAAATGATGTATACTGTACCTGTAGTAGTGAAAACGGGTGCCCCTGTCGGGGAACCCGTTTTTATTTGAAGAACTACAAAAAGAGAGTCCGCTCAAGCGTGGGCTCTTGTAAGCCATAAGACAAACCTATGGAACGCACTTCCATGGTGACGTCGGGGCAGGTGCATCAGTGCGACCAGTGTCGCAAGGCACAGGAGGCTGAGGAAATGGCGTTCGCTTTCCTTATCGCCCTCATGCCGGTCATCACCCTGACCCTTTTCGGGAATATGGGGCTGTTATAAGCCTCCCTCTCTCAAAGAAAACACCCCGCACTCGGGGTGTTTTCTTATGCATTATTCTTTATTCCGGATTCTATATTCCTGGACCTACTTCCGTATCCCGACCGTCTTCACGGCCTTCCGCATGCGCGCCGCGGCCTTTTCCAGGTCGACCATCTTTCCCTTCACCTGTTCCTTCAGTGTCGGGTCAAGGATCGTCATGTCCCGGAATTCCTGAAGATAGTAGGCTTGTGCGCCCTTGATGAGCCTTGCTATCCCATCGAAGTCCGCCTCGGTATGGATACCGGGCACCACGGTCGTGCGGAACTCGTACGGGACGCCGCTCTCCATGATCAGCCGTATACTCTTTTTGATGTTTGCCGTGTCGACCGAAACGCGCGTCGTCTCGGAATACCGATCGATGCCGTTCTTGATATCCATCGCGACATAGTCGACGAGACCGTCGCGGAATACCTCCTCGAGGATTTCCGGCCTCGTCCCGTTTGAGTCGAGTTTCACCGAGAACCTCATCTTCTTGATCTTCCGAATGAACGCGACGATATCCTGCTGTACCGTCGGTTCTCCTCCGGTGATACAGACGCCGTCGAGGATACCCTTCCGCTTCGCCAGGAACTCGAGAAATTCCATGTCCTTGCCCTTGAATGTCTTCATCGCCTCCGAAGAGAGCTCTACCAGTTCGGGATTATGACAGAACGGACACCGAAAATTACACCCGACCGTGAACACGGTCGTGGCAATCTTCCCCGGATAGTCGATCAGTGTCATTTTTTGAAAGCCGGCGAGCAGCATATTTTTCGTGGCCCAAAGACTTCCGAAGGCTAAACCTCCTGAGAAGGTTTAGCCTTCGGCCGCTTGGTAACCATTCAATCCGATACTAGCAGTCGCAGGTCATCGCCGATGCGAACGTCACGCGATCCTGGAACTCCTGGCGCTTCGCCTTGTTCCACTGCTTGATCGGGCGGATATAGCCCACGATGCGCGAGTAGACCTCGGCTTCCTGGAAGTTCCGGAGGACCGGGTCGGCCGCATGGCACGCCTCACACTTCACGAACGACTTGCCGCCAGCTTCGTACGGCATGAATTTCCCACCCTTTCCGATTTCCTTCCCGCAGTCGTGGCAGATGTGCTTCTGCATATGTTTATGTTATCTGACTGATTACGATTTATGAACGTTATTATTCCGCGACCATGTACTCCGAGACACCGGCCTCCGCGACACACTGCGGGCAGACATGGTGCTCTCCGGCGATGTAGCCGTGTACCGGACAGACACTGAAGGTCGGTGTCAGGGTGAAATATGGCAGTTTATACTTCTCGGCGATGCGCCGGACCAGGTTCTTCGTCGCGTCCACGTCCCAGATCCGCTCCCCGAGGAAGCCATGCAGCACCGTGCCGCCCGTATACTTCGTCTGAAGCTTGTCCTGCAGTTCGAGCGCCTCGAAGATATCGTCCGTGAACCCGACCGGCAGCTGCGAGGAGTTGGTGTAGTACGGCTGCGCGCCATGCTTTCGGACGGCCTCGTCGTTCGCGAAATGGATGTCCTTGAACTTCTCGCGGTCGAGCGCCGCCAGTCGGTGCGAGGTTCCCTCTCCCGGCGTCGCCTCGAGGTTGTAAAGGTTCCCGGTCTCCTTCTGGTAGCCGATGATGCGCTTGCGCATGCGCTCGAGCGTTTTTTCCGCGAACGCCTGGCCCTTTTTCGTCGTGATATCGGTACCGAGCAGGTTTACGATCGCCTCGTTCAGTCCGATAAGACCGATGGTCGCGAAGTGGTTGGACCAGTACTGACCGCGGCGTTGCTTGATCGGGGCAAGGTAGAACTTGGTGTACGGATAGAGTCCGCGATCGGTCATCTGCTCGACGAGCTTGCGCTTGATCTCGAGGCTCGCCTTGGCGATATCCATGTATTTCTCGAGCCGCTCGAAGAACTCCTTCTCGTTCTTCGCGAGGTAGCCGATACGCGGCATGTTGATGGTCGCCACACCAATGGAACCGGTGAGCGGCGCAGCGCCGAACAGTCCTCCCCCGCGCTTGTGCAGTTCGCGGTTGTCGAGCCGAAGCCGGCAGCACATGGAGCGGGCGTCCTCCGGATCCATATCCGAGTTCACGAAGTTCGCGAAGTACGGGATGCCGTACTTGGCGGTCATCTCCCAGATCGGTCGGAACCGGTCGTCGTTCCAGTCGAATTCCTTGGTGATATTGTAGGTCGGGATCGGGAACGTGAAGACGCGTCCGCTCGAATCCCCCTCCATCATGACCTCCGCGAACGCGCGATTGATCATGTTCATCTCCTCCTGAAACTCGCCATAGGTCTCGTTCTTCGGCTCCCCACCGATGATGACCGACTGCATCGCGAGCGCCTTCGGAGCCGTGATGTCGAGCGTGATGTTCGAGAACGGAGTCTGAAACCCGACGCGGGTCGACACGTTCATATTGAACACGAAAGACTGTATCTCCTGCTTGACCTGCTTGTACGAAAGCTTGTCGTATCGGACGAACGGGGCCAATAGCGTATCGAAGTTCGAGAAAGCCTGCGCGCCGGCGACTTCGCCTTGGAGCGTATAGATGAAGTTCACCATCTGCCCCAGAAGGGCGCTGAAATGCTTTGATGGCCCCGAAGAAATCTTGCCCGGAACCCCGGTGAAGCCGCGGTGGATAAGATCGTGCAGGTCCCAACCGCAACAATATGCCGAAATCTGCTGCAGATCGTGCAGATGGACATCGCCGTTCTCGTGTGCCTTACGAATCTCGGTCGGGTACACGCGGTTCATCCAGTAGCGGGAACTGACGATAGACGCGATATAGTTGTTGAGACCCTGGAGGGAATACGCCATGTTCGCGTTCTCCTTGACCCGCCAGTCCATCTCCTTGAGGTACTTGTCGACCAGGTCGGACGAGTCGTCGAGCGATTTTTCGATCTCGCGCAGCTTGCGACGTTCCTCGCGGTACAGGATATACGACTTCGCGGTCTCATCAAGGTCGAGGATCATGAGCACCTTTTCCACCATGTCCTGTACGTCCTCGACGGACGGCATGAGTCCGTTCCTGAACTCCTTCCGCAGGAGGCTTACCGTCTTCGCGGCGACCCGCTTCGCATCCGCGACACTCCCCTCACCGGTCGCCTCAAGCGCCTTGGCGACGGCCGCCACGATTTTCGATTCCTCAAACAAGACGGTCCGCCCGTCGCGCTTGACGACCTTCCTGAACGTCGTCGGACCGGCCTGTTTCACGGCCTTCTTCTCGATAACCGTTTTGCGAGCCACAGCCCTCGACGACGACTTCCGTTTTCCCTTCGTTCCCGCTTGAGCCATACTCCGTTTTGTTGTCTTATTATCGATTTTTCAACAATATGTTGTGGTCGTAATGGAAATAATAGCACTAGTCGAAAAACCGTGCAAGCGTCGCTCTGCAGAGCCTTTCTTCCGTTTCGGGATATCAGGATTTCGTTCGAAACCGTGGTCGAGAAGACAAATAGAGCCGACCCGGATCCGTTCCGGGTCGGCTCACTTTTTGCATAGCGATATTATCGGCTCATCTCCGCTCCGGCGACACGCTCAACCTTGCGCGAATACAGGTCGACATTTCGGATCCACTGCGCGACATCGGACTGAGAATGACCTGAACAGGAGCGTCCGCACTTCCAGACGATGAGTTCTTTCGGCGTGTCGAGTGACAGTCCGTAGACAAGATAATCAAGCCTCGATCCGACGACGGATACAGCTTCTTTCGGACTCCCGAAGCACGAATACCCGCTCGGGGTGACGTCCTCCCCCTGTCCACGGTATCCCCAGTAGTTGAAGCAGGTACGGCCGGCGACATCTTTCGGCGAATACGTGCCCCAGTTCGATTCATGTTTTGCGATGGATATAAGATACTTTGCCGTCTCCGGATTCCGCTTCGCGATATAGGGCATCATCGCCTCGATGGGTTTTCCTTCGACCATCTTGGTCACCTGTGTCTCGAACGCGGTCTTCGGACCGGGTGACTGCGGGAGTGACGCCGCGACGGCATCGATGTCGTATCCGGCACCCGCGGAGGCCGCCGTGATAAGCAGCGCGAAGAATCCCGCGGAGACGAGAAGCAGAATCAGAAGCAGCGTCCCGTCGTTGAGTTCGACCGGTACGCCGGATTCCACGTTCCGCAGCGTGCGGATGTTCGCGTCTTTGTGTCCAGTTTTTTTGATTTTTCCCTTCATATGAGGGCAATTTTCCTGTTTTCAATAGAAAAAGACCGGCACACCCGGTCTTTCCTTCCTATTCATCTGTACACAGTATAGCACGTCTGATCGGATAATTCAAGTCCTGATCGGATCTGCGTCTCCGTACGGGCCGCCTAGCTGCATCCGACGAACAGGTATACTTTCATCCTTGAAAGAACGGCTTCGATGACCTACAGTAAGTATATGGAACGCGCTATGATCAACCGATTCTCGCGACTCACCTTTTTGTGTATCCTCGGTGGAGGCACGATCGGCACGGCACTTTTCGTCGCGCCAGACATCTTCCATCTGCCGGAAAGTCGACCCGGTTGCGATGCACCGATATATTGGAGCCTCGGAAATGTCGACTTACGGTTTCCCATCGACCAGCATACGTTCCTCCTGACCGCGCTCGAAGCCGCACGACTCTGGAACGACCGTACCGGAAAGGAACTCCTCGTCTATGACCCGCAGGCATCCTTCTCGGTCGTCACCGTCTTCGATGACCGCCAACGGAAATCCTATGCCGCCCAGAGTCTCCAGGAGACCGTCGACCGGTTTCAAAAAGATGCCGAGACCCTGAAAAAGACCTATGAAAGCCTTCGGGTAACGTTTGAACGCGACCAAACGACCCTCTCCGCGCACCTACGCTCGTATCAGGACCAGCTGGCTTCCTACAACGACGATGTGAGCCGTGTCAACGCCAAAGGTGGCGCTTCGGCGGATGAATTCGAGTCATTGGAAAAAATGAGGAAGAAGCTCTCGAGGGAACAGGAATCCCTGACATACGAATCGGATCGGGTCTCCGCCGAAGCCGCCCGGATGAACGCGATAGCCGCCAAACTCAATACGGGTACGGCGAGCGTCAACGGAAGCATCAGGGCATACCGGCAGAAGTACGGTGATTCACAACCGTTCATCGAGGGATTGTACGAATCACCCTTGCGATCAATCACCGTCTACGAATTCAATGGGACGGACGACCTCCGCCTCGTGCTCGCGCACGAGTTCGGACACGCGCTCGGCATCGAGAATCATGTGGAACACCTTCCCAGTGCCGTCATGTACGCCATGATGGGTGAACAGGATGTCGATCATCCCGCGCTCACGGACGCCGACCTGACCGCCTATGAAGCTGCCTGCCCTGCGGAAGCCGAAGCGCCCCGCGACGCGTTCGTCCGATACCTCGTCACGACGCCGTATTCCGAAATGTCGCCCGGCGTTCTCCTGAAGACGTTGTCACGGTAGTCATCCTTGCCGATGATGCGCGTGTGGAGTACAGTTGAGTCCGTCCTCTTTTTTATTCTTTCTTATGGGCGCCACCGAACATCGACCGATCGTCCTCATCATTCTCGACGGATGGGGACATCGAGAGGAAACCAAAGATAATGCGATCGCCGCGGCCCGCAAGCCTTTTTTCGATTCGCTGCTTCGCGACTATCCGCATTCGCTCCTGCAGGCGAGCGAGGGAAGCGTCGGGCTGCCCGACGGACAGATGGGCAACAGCGAAGTGGGCCACATCACCATCGGCGCCGGCGCCGTCATGGATACGGACCTTGTCCGCATATCGAAGGCGGCCGCGGGAAACGAATTCCTCCAGAACGAGGCGTTCGGAGCCCTGTTTCAGCACGTATTGAAACACGATTCCGTTCTCCATGTGAAAGGGCTGCTTTCCGACGGAGGGATTCACAGTCATATCGACCATCTCGCCGCGTTCCTGGAGGCGGCTAAGACGGTCGGAATCACGAAAATAGCCATACATGCCTTCACCGACGGCCGCGATACGGGCCCACAGAGCGCAGCCACCTATCTCCGCGCCCTCGAGGAAGTCATCGACGATCTCGGCATCGGCTTCATCGCGACAGCCTCGGGCCGGTTTTATGCCATGGACCGTGACAAGAACTGGGAGCGGACCGAAAAGGCGGAACGGGCGATATTCCACGCCGACGCCGGTCGGACCGTCCGTGACCGGAAACCGTCCGAAATCCTTACCGAACTCTACGAGGAAGGCGTCCTCGACGAACACCTGGAACCGGTCGTCTTTCTCGACGAGAACGGAGAGGCGTATTCCATTCACGAAAACGACGGGATCCTCTTTTTCAATTTCCGTACCGACCGCTCCCGGCAACTCTCCGCACGGATCGTCGAGCATGCCAAGGAAAAGAACCTCTGCTTCGTCACCATGACGCAGTATGACGAGACGCTTCCCGCGATCGTCGCTTTCCCTCCCATGTCTCCGGTTACGACGCTGGGGCGACAGATCGCGCGAGCAGGACTCCGCCAGACCCATATCGCCGAAACCGAGAAGTACGCGCACTCCACGTTCTTCCTCAACGGCGGTCGCGAGCTGCCTGAAGCCGGCGAGGAGGACATCCTCGTTCCCAGCCGTAAGGACGTCCGGACGCACGACGAGGCGCCGGAAATGCGGGCAAAGGACATCGCCGACCGGGCGTTGGACGCGATAGACCGCGGAACGGATTTCCTGTTCATCAACTTCGCGAACGCGGACATGATCGGTCATACCGGCAATGTCCCCCGCATCATCGAGGCGATCGAATGCCTCGACCGGGAACTCCGTCGGGTCGTCGAAAAGGCGCTTTCGGTCGGCGGCATAGCGATCATAACCGCGGATCACGGCAATGCGGAGCTGAATATCGATCCCGGAACCGGAGAGCCGCATACCGCGCACACCACGAACCCGGTGCCGTTCATCGTCACTGCCGAGGGTTCGGTCCGATCCGGAGGACTTGCCGACATCGCCCCCACCGTCCTCTCCCTGCTCGATCTGCCGCTCCCGGATGCCATGACCGGATCAGACCTCTTTTCCGGAAATGCGGCTTGATTCGGTACATTCGAAAACAATTCCGTTCCCATTCGTATGATTACGGCGGAAACTCCACTGGCACTTTCCGAGAATAGCGGAATACACATGCTCGAAACGGGATATCAGGAAAAGTCCGACTCCGAGATTATTTTGCTCGCGAAGGAAAACGCGGACTTCTTCGGGATGCTTATGGATCGATATGAGGCGCCGCTGCTCCGCTATATCCGTCGCATCTCGTCTTTCGACCGCGACGACGCGGAGGATATACTGCAGGAAGCGTTCATAAAGGCGTATCGGAACCTCAACGATTTCGATCCTGATTCGAAGTTCTCGAGTTGGATGTACCGTATCGTCCACAATCAGACCATCGATACTGCACGGAAGCGAAAATTACGGACCGTCGTATCCATCGATGAACACGACCTCACGCACATCCTGCGTGCCGCGACCGATATCGGAGGTGACACGGAACGAAAACACGAACTGGCGATCATCAGTGAAACGATACGCGGTCTCCCCGAAACCTACCGCGAAGCGCTCATCCTGCGTTTCCTGGAAGAAAAAACGTATGAGGAGATCATGGACATCCTCCGTCTCCCGAAAGGAACCGTGGCGACGCTCATCAGTCGCGGAAAGAAAATCCTTCATGAACGTCTCGGAGAGGCGGGCGTAGCTCGATAGATAACTCAAATACTATGGAAGAACGACGGCCTGACTCGGTTTCCGGGAAGATACTTGAAAAGATCAAGGACGAAGGCATCCGCCCGGAAGCCCCCTGGAAGTTCACGCTGCGCAAGGGCCTCCTGTGGACCGGAATCGCGCTGGCAGGCCTGTTCGCGGCGCTTTCATTGTCCCTCGTCATCTTCTCCCTCTTTTCCATCGATCAGGGCATGTTCGGCTTCTCGACGCGACGACTGCTCTCACCGAGCGTCTTCCGATCCCTCCCCTTCCTCTGGATCGGCTCACTGCTCGCGTTCGTCGCCCTTGCCGTCGTCGAATTCCGTGAAACGAGCCACGGATACCGCCACAGCCCCCTGTTCGTCGCACTGGTCACCGTTCTCGTCGTCGTCGTAGCCGGCTCCATCATGCATCTCCTCCGACTCGGCGAACGATCCGACGATGCGATACGCAGTGTGATTCCTCCGTATGAACGGGCTATCGCGCCTCGCGAGAACTTCTGGCGACACCCCGAAGAAGGATTCGTGACCGGTATCGTCTCACATACTGGCGCAGACGGGTTCGTGATCGAGAATCCCGACGGGGAGACGATCGACATTCGTGTAAACGGCAGTACGATCGTGCGACCGACCGTCCGAATCGAGTCAGGTCGCGAAGTCCGTATCATCGGAGATCAAGAGAAGGACGGCTCGATCGACGCGGAAGAAATACTTCCCGCGCTTCCGCCCCGCCTGCAAGAAAGGGGGAACCGGAGACAGATGCAATTCGAAATGACACGACCGCCCCGGAGCTCATCGGAAAAGGGTCGGGAATTCGGAGAACGGTAAATGAGAGACGGATGCCAAGGCCGCCGGAATCCCGCGTTCCGGCGGTCGTATTTCGTCCGGCGCTTTCATGTCCCGATTCCGATGCTATACTGGTATCGAAGTCATCTTTTTTCACTCCCTTATGAACATCGCCTGTTTCGAGACGACCCCGACCGACAGCGACCGGCTCGCCGCCGCGCTTCCCGGACATGAACTCCGATTCTTTCCGGAACCGCTCACGGAACAGAACGCCGATCTGGCCAAGGACTGTGAGGCTATTTCGGTCTTCATCTATTCCGAACTGACCGAAAAGACGCTTTCGAAACTCCCCGGACTCCGATCGATCGCGACGCGCTCCACCGGATTCGACCATATCGACCTCGACGCGTGCCGAAAGCGCGGCATCGCGGTCATGAACGTCCCATCGTACGGCGAAAACACCGTCGCGGAACACACGTTCGCGCTTATCCTCGCGCTTTCCCGCAACGTCCACAAATCATACGCCCGCGGACAGAAGGGAGACTATTCCATCGACGGTCTCATGGGATTCGACCTTGCCGGCAGGACGCTCGGAGTGATCGGCACCGGTCGGATCGGCATGCATGTCATCCGTATCGCCAAGGGCTTCGGCATGCACGTGCTCGCCTATGACACGAGGCGGGACGTCTTCCTCTCCGAGATTCTTCATTTCCGATATGCCGAACTCGACGAGGTGCTCGAAAGCTCCGACATCGTCACGCTGCACATCCCCCTCCTCGAATCGACCCGCCATTTCATGGATCACGACAAGATTTCCCGTATGAAGCGAGGGAGCCTGCTTATCAACACCTCGCGTGGCGGCATCATCGACAACCCGGCGCTCATTGAGGGACTCGACCGCGGCGTTCTCGCCGGAGCAGGTCTCGACGTCGTCGAAGGCGAGGAGCACATCCGCGAGGAGAATCAGTGTCTCCACAAGAACTGCAGCGCCCGGAAAGCGGAGCATGCCGCGGAGAACCGCGACCTGCTCTCCCGAGACAACGTGGTCTTCACGCCGCATATCGGCTTCTACAGCCAGGAAGCGCTTCTGCGCATCCTCGACACCACCGCCGACAATCTCCGCGCCTTCGCGGACGGTCGTCCCGCAAACACGGTCAGATAAGGAGTCGCGGGTTTTTGTACGCGTTCTTCACGAACGAACAGTGAAAAGTAGAAAAGTCCGGACGAATTCATTGTCCGGACTTTTTCAAACCGATCACCTCTTTCTATCCGCCCGTCACTTCCCCTTCCGGAATTCCATGAACAGATAGCACGGATATCCGAACGTCCTGCCATACCGCTCGGACGCGAGCTCCTCGGGAAATGTCGCCGGCCAGATTTTTGTCAGCACGAGACCGGCACAGACGGCTGCCGTCAGATACTCCTCGAACGAATGATCGTACACGTCCAGGACGGAACTCCGGCCGTCCGCATTGAAGTATTCCTGTGTCCATGTACGGTCTCCGCCACCGGATATCCTTGGATTCGTAAAGCGTATCCAGCATGGGTCCGATGAACGCGCCGGGGAGCCCGCACGATACATATCCGGATGCGTGACCGAGACGATCGCGCGACCACCAGGTTTGAGCACACGACGCATATGCTCGAATGCGCCCGTCATCACCGAATCGGAAACGTACGGAAGGACACTGACGGACGTGACCCAATCGAAGAAATCGTCACCGTACGGCAGCCGGCATATATCTCCCTCTTGGTACCGGATAATCGGCTTTCCGACGGCACAGGCAAGCATCTCAGGTTCTTTCTCGATGCAATAGACCTCCGCTCCCCTTGCCGCCAACAGCATTGCCATATACCCCACCCCGCTCCCCGCCTCGAGAATCTTCAGTCCCTGCAGTTCACCCATGGACCACACGACTTTCGGTCGGTTGAGACGATCCCCGACCAACCCCTTCCGCTCCCGCGCTTCCGCATTCCAGAATTCCGACTGCCTGCTGAATGTTGACATGACCAATCTCCGTCTGAATTGAAACATATGATACTCCTTAAACAACTGCCGACATCATATTCTTTTTGTCGACGGCTTCGTATAATAGTAGTATATTGT
>DATMYW010000046.1:0-6464 GCA_035560715.1 Candidatus Fimivivens sp.
TCCATGACGACCGCGGGAAAGAAGACCGCATAAATGAACGGGATCGACAGGCAGTGCTTGATATATCGTACGACATCGTATTCCCGCAGGAAGTCGTCGAAGGGATTCTTCATCTCCTGGAAGTTTTCGAGCATATTCGGATGGGCCAGTCGGTTTAATCTTGCAAGAGTGAAGAGCCTCCGTACGCATCGGTCCAGTATACGAGATATTCCTGGAATGTGTCACTATCACGGAAAATCCGTACATGCCCCCTGCTCGCAGACAAAAACGAGGCATTCAGAACCTCACCTGGAAAGAATTCTTTGCTTTCGTTGCCATACCTTTCGTCAATTCGTGTACTACTCATCTCGATACCCCCCCACAAAATACTTGACAACTATAAATTATTATGCTACAAAAATGGAAAACGAAGTTCTCTCACAATCAAAACACAAAACATGACGACGATGAAAAAAAACCGCGCTATCCAGGCTTCCAGGCGTTTTTCGACGCTTGCTATCGGATTATGTATCGCTTTTCTGTGCGGATGCTACACCCACAACGAGAGATCGAAGGAACTGGCTCCCGATCTGGCATCAGCCAAACAGGCGGGTGCGTATGCGGATTCGCATCCGTTCGCATTCAAAATCGGTCCGGGATTGCGGCAAAAATGGTATGACGAGTTCCGAATGATCCGCAAAAGCGGAAAGTACTGGCATCACGGGCTCGCAAATATGGACGGGGTGCGCGCCCCGATATACTCCGTCAACCGTTCTGCGATCGCCATCGACGACTCGACTCTGGTCATACTCGAGTACGACGTCATAGATCTCGGAAACGGTAAGCGGTCTATCTCGCAATCCTTCGTCACCTATTACAAATTCTGTGCCGACAGCATCCATATCAGCCAAACTGATTTGCGCCTCCAGCAATTGGCCTATCGTAGCGCTCTGTTGACCTCGGTCGAAGCCAAACACGGCATGATATACAGCTTCATGACGGGCAAATGGAACGAGGAGGAAACCGGGTTTCTGATAGACAAAGGATTCATGGTTCTCGACAATGGAAACATGTACGTCACGAAAAACGGAGAGAAGACCCGAAGCGAAGTCATGCGTCCGTGGAACGATCTCGACAGATATCTCTCGTTCATGACGCAAGGATCATGAGCGTCAACCGCCCATCAACATGGCCGCCTCATCGAGCGCGGCTTTTTCTTTTCAAAAAATCATTCGAGCGCTCGGTACCGCGTACTGCCGTTCTACCGAAAAGGACCCGACCACGGAACATCGGAAGGAAAAAAAGGCCTTCGGAATCGAAGGCCCTACTTTTCACATACGTGTCGCTATCACTCAACACTCCGTTACCGACACCCGTTAACCGTGATCGGGACGCCAGGGGAAATATGGGAACATGGGCTCATTCGGGGTCCGAAAAAAATGCCCCATGATCGGTATGCCGATCACGGGGCTTTCTTGGCGCCAAAATCAGAAATAACTGTTGGAGAGCGCCCTGCAGTTGTAAAAGTCGATCCCTTCTCCCGAAGCGAACCTTTTCATCGTTTCCGGGGAAACCCAGAACAGGATGTTCAGCCCCAGATCCCGTATCCGTTCGCGGGACATTTTGATATTCCCGATCAGTCCGGGAATCCTGGCACAAGCAGCATCGAAGTCCGTGAGGATGATTCCGGTCACATCCGGCCGCTCTTTCACGAACCGCGACAGGCGATGCGCTGCCGGACGATCGTCGAGTTCAGCCGTCCACTGGTATGGACAGACGGCCACCTCGTCGACATCTTTCAGGCGCTCCAAGATTTCCAGAGTGACCTGATCGCGAACCGAAGGATCATCATATACGGCGAATGTCCATTCGCCGAGATGTCTTGACAAAAAGCGGACGAGCGTGCGCTTTTGTTGCTCGGACGTTTTGATTTCATCATAATTCGCCATCTCACCTCCGATGTTTTCACGTTGTTAATCAAACTACTGAAACTTTATTCTAACAGAACAGTAACTCTTTGTCAATGATCCGTACTATTTCAGTACCTTTGCATCACCTGCTAGACTGACCTGTCTAATGCAAAGAATATGGCATATTCCTCGTACTGCCGAAGCTTTCAAAGTTCTCCCTCTCACAACCCGTGAACGGAACAACCTTGTCCCCTATCCGGTTCATGTCGTTTTCACGTTCAGGAAAAGGAAAAAGGTACCTGCTATTTTCTGCCCTTCAGGTTCTTCCGCATCGGTTCGAACGGCTTTTCCATACGGAAGCACGTAGGGATAACGCCTCACATTGTATCACGAAAAACGGCTCCGTTTCCGATTTCGACTGAACTTTGTGGCTTATCCAAAGCCTCATTTCTCGACTTTTTCAAGTTCGGCAAAAAAAGGAGAAAAGGTACCTGCCCCCTTATTCGGTTCCTGATTTTCCTTGATAGCTGGATCCAAATGCTCTATCGGTAAGCTCGGCCATTGATTTCGATTGGAGCATATCCTCGAGTTTATAGTACCTCGGGCCGTACAAAGATAATTCCGGATGTTTATCAATGACAATGTGATTTTGAAGTTCGATGATATTCCCATCATGATGAATGAGATATTTCCCGGGTTTGTCCGGGTACGGTTCGATTCCGGTAATACGCGCATAATATCTGATAGCACTTATCGGCGCACCCTCATACAAGCCGACATGCTTGAACTTCGAAATATTCTCCTGCCCGATTCGGACAGCCCACCAGGCACTCTTTTTCTGGAATGCATCCACCAAGCCTGTACCCGTTGCCGGACAGATTATCGTATCGTATTCTCGAATATCTTGCTTTGCCTTAGATGTTGCAGTTTCCTCATCATGCTTTTCACTTGAAACATCCTTCATCGGCTCAAATACATTGAACCCCAATGTCGTTACGAGCATTTCGAAGTCCTCGAAAATGCCAAGCGTTTCCGCTAAACGAAACTCATGCAGATTATTCTTCACTGGACTGGTTCGATTCTGGACATTGAATCTACCAATTTCAATAGCTTTTTGAACAGCGTGCGATTCCAGAAACTTCACTTGTGCCTTGTCCATACCCTCACCATGTGCGATACACACAACCGCCCATTTCCAAAAGTCTTTAGTAACAAGATGACTACTCACACGCCCCTGAAAGCTTTCGCTCTCCCCGACATACACCGTCGTCCGTTCATCATCGAACAACATATAGAGCGCCGGCGTCGAAAGATCGGGACGCGACTGAATATAATTGATTTGATCGCGTGGAACGACATACACCCGTGCGGTGCTATTCGATAAATCAGCGATCTTCACACCGTTTATATCAGCATCGGTCAAAAATATCTGAATCGTCTTTGATGACATATCATCATTGGGATTATTGGAGAATAAACATGCGCCGATTCTATAACCATTTTCAATTCACCTTTTCCCTAACTTCATTCGAATAGAGTATCCTCTGAAACGAGAAGAAGTTGGAGCGAATTTCTTCGACACTGCCAAGCGTCTGTTCTGCGTTCGCGATCGCGTGATATTTCAAGTTAAGCAAAACAGGAAGCTTCTCTTCATCCAGTTCTTCCACGCCACGCTCCTCATATTTCGACAGTACAAACTCCACGAATTCACGATTCTGTTCATCAAGTCGTTCAAAGATATCCGTCTTCGCGTTCGCAACGCGATCCTCCCGCGTCATTGTCGGCGTGAGGAAGGAGATGTAGGACAATACATCCAGAAGATCGCAGTCCTCCGCATCTATCACTCCCTGCAACGTTTCCAAATCGCTTTTCTCGTACCCTGCCTCCGCGAGTTTGTCCAAGAGCTTCCGTCGTTCCGTGGGATCGGACCAGATTTCCCGCAGCTCCTCCTCGCTTCCGAAGAATTCCGGCATCGACCCGAGCATGTTGTCCATGAATTCCTGCACCGAGATGGGTTTCCCGTCCGCACTCCAAAACGAGGTCGAGATCATGTGCTGTATCTCTCGTTCCTTGCCGTCACGCAACCGTATCCGCAGTTTCTTCTTCGGCTCCTCATCCGAGTCAGAGTCCCGCTTGGCATCATTTACGACGCTCGCGCCACTACGAGGTTGCCGAACGCGCCCTCTCATCTCATCGACTTGCTCCACTGCTTCCGCCGGTCCGTCCCATTCTGGATCGGAGAAATGATGATAGGCATCCACGAAATCGTATATCGTGAAATATTCCTTCCCATCGAACAACCGAGTCCCCCGGCCAATGATCTGCTTAAACTCGATCATGGAATTGATCGGGCGCATCAAAACGATGTTGCGTACATTCCGAGCATCAACCCCAGTCGAGAGTTTTTGTGACGTGGTCAGAATCGTCGGGATTGTTTTCTCATTATCTTGGAAGTCCCGCAGGAATTGCTCGCCGCGCGCTCCGTCATTTGCCGTCACTCGGACGCAATAATTCGGATCCTTACTGTCCTTCATCTGATTCACCAGATCTCTCACTGCCAAGGCGTGGTCTTGATTCGCACAGAAAATGATCGTCTTCTCATCCTGGTTCATCTCGTCGAGTACTATCCGGACCCGCTTCGCCTCGCGCTCCTTAATCGTGATAATTTTATTGAAATCCGGCTCCGTATAAATCTTTCCCTCTTCCACTTCGCCTTCGATGATTTGATCATCCGAGGTATATATATACTCATCAAGGGTCGTCTGAATCCGCTTCACCTTGAACGGGGTAAGGAATCCATCGTTCACACCCTGTTTCAGCGAATATGAATAGACCGGTTCACCGAAATATCGGTAGGTATCCACGTTGTCCTGACGCTTCGGGGTCGCCGTTAGTCCAAGCTGTACCGCCGGTGCAAAATATTCCATGATACCCCGCCAATTACCCTCATCATTCGCCCCTCCGCGATGGCACTCGTCGATGATGATGAAATCGAAGAAATCCGTCGGATACTCTCCGAAGTATGACTCCCCATCCGCTCCGCTCATAAAGGTCTGAAAGATCGTGAAGAACACGCTCCCACCCATCGGCACACCGCCTTTCTTCCGAATATCAAGCGGATTGATACGAACCAGGGCATCCTGCGGGAACGACGCAAACGAATTGAACGCCTGATCGGCGAGTATATTTCGATCAGCCAAGAAAAGAATCCGCGGACGCCGGCTCCCGTCACGTTTCAAGTTCCATCTCGACTGGAACAATTTCCAAGCAACCTGAAAAGCGACCGCCGTTTTCCCCGTTCCCGTAGCCATCGTCAACAGTATCCGATGTTTTTCTTTGGCAACGGCATCCAACACTGCATTGATCGCAATCTCCTGATAATACCGTTTCCCGATCTCCCCTTCGAGCGGAATAGCGGCGAATCGGTTTCCCCAATCGTTCCAGTCGGAAAATGTCCGGTTCCATAATTCATCCGGTGTCGGAAATCGATCGACTTCACCCTCACGACCATCACTCATGGACATCTCGTAGATCTCCCTGCCGTTGGTCGCATAGGTATAGGCGAGCCGGAGTTTTTCGGCATACGCTTTCGCCTGTGCCACACCCTCCCCGGCTGGCAAGTTTTCTGCCTTCGCCTCGACGATCGCGAGTTTTTGATTCTTGTAGACCAACACATAGTCGGCAATCTCCGGCTTTGCCCGAAGCCCTCCCCCTTGGATCTTCCCATCGGTAATACGAAACTCCCGAAGAATCTTCGATCCATCGACTTCACCCCATCCGCTCTCCTTGAGCTTCGGGTCGATATATTCCGCCCGTGTTTCCGCTTCATTTCGACTCATACTCGGTCAGATAGGTCTTTATGAACGTTTCCACTGCGTCGATCGTTGCCTTCCGCAGTTTCGGGTTACTCTCCGCCACCCATTTCGCAAAATTATAGAGTTCTTGATTGTCCACCGTGATCCATTTCCCGTTACGAAAGAGGAAGAAAAACAACGTCGCCATAGCAATACGCTTGTTCCCATTCTGAAATGGATGATTCTTTATCATCAGGTAAAACAAAATAGCAGACTTTTTCAGCAGCCCCGGATACAATTGCTTTCCACCGAAAGACTGAAATGGCTGGTCGACACAGCGTTCAAGCGTGTTCGTATATCGGGTACTGAAATCAGGGATCGGTTCAGACCATCCCATCGTTTCCTGCGCCAGACGATGTGCAACGAATTCCACATCGAGGATTGTGATTCGTTTCAATCGCATACTTATTCCTTACCAAGCAAACGCAACGTTTCCCCGTATTCTTCCACAACCTTCCCGATTGCCGCTTTGATTTCTTCCTTGTCCGCATCGGTGAGCCGTTTCGAATCATATCCATCCACAAACTCCCGTACCGCATCCATAGGAATGGCATACGAACGCCCAATCATTTCGGCTGGGATCTGCCCCTTTTTGATCTTGTTGAAAACCGCCACACGACTGATCTTCAGCATCGCCGCAAGCTCGGTAACGGATATATAGTTCTTGGTTTTTCCCTTGTTCTCCATATATTTCATCATTAACCCTATCACATGATTAGGT
>DATMYW010000047.1:0-31637 GCA_035560715.1 Candidatus Fimivivens sp.
GTCCCCGTTCTGCCTCGGAGAAAAGCGTTTTTCTTCAATGAAATCTACGATTTTTTTTCAAAAAAATTATCGCGGTTTTTTCCGGATTATACTCGACGACAGACATGACCTCGTGTCCTTTCGATAGCACA
The DNA here is from genome assembly GCA_035560715.1 of Candidatus Fimivivens sp. Classification (GTDB taxonomy): domain Bacteria; phylum Patescibacteriota; class Minisyncoccia; order Moranbacterales; family UBA1568; genus JAAXTX01. Next base: position 132 of record DATMYW010000047.1, read on the forward strand.
CGTCCTTTCACTTTCAAAATCGCAAACAACAAGGCTCCATGAAGAAACCCCGGCCCGTATCGCCGGCAACACAGATGAAGGTGAGGAAGCGATACGCAATCACTTTTTCACTGCCCATCCAAACACTTCCCCGACCGCTCCGGCGATAATCTCGAACAGCGAGACGGCCTTGGCTCCCGTATAGACCGCATACGGATCGGACGATGCCGGCGCGCCCCACCTATCCCGAGCGGAAATCACATACACATAAGTCGAGGCCGGCGTGACATCAGGTATGATGACGCTGTGACTCGTCCCGTATTCAGTCTCGTTTATCACGGCCTCCGCCTGACCGATCCCTTTTCCATACGAGAGTCGTGAACGGGCCGGCTTGTTCGTCACCCATGTGATGACGAGTTTCGATCCGCTCTTTCCCGAAGCGGTGAAAGACTCCCCGCGGACGGAAGAGATCGACAGCGGCGAAGGATCCGATTCCGGTACGGACACCGTCAAATCACCTCCGATCACGATTTCACCGGCACGGTAATGCTCGCTCTGATAGGGGGCATCCGTAGCTGAGACTGCAGTGGACGTCGGCTGGACCGGAATCTCGGAAGAATCCGCACCCGACGCGTCCGTCGTCGTAATGACGGGCGCGGACTCCGTCGGACCCGAGGATTGAAGACGGAGCCGCCAATAGACCCCGCCTGCAACCAAAACCACGAAGCAGGAGAACGCGAAAATAACGACGCGACGGCGAGGTCGATCTGTCGTGTCGCGACCCAACAATACGGTTCTCCACCGCGATTCACTCATACACGGACGAAAAATGAAATCCGCTGTTCTGTTTTTCCATGATATTTTACCATGAACGGGGATATCGAAACACCAGACCGACCCCTTGCAATGGAAAGTCATTCGGGGTATTCTGACGCCGACAGGAATACGTGAACCCTAATCCGAATTCGCATGAAGACACCTACTGAAAACCTCGCTATCGTCATAATGGCCGGCGGCTCAGGAACCCGGTTATGGCCGCTCTCCCGAAAAGATTCGCCGAAGCAGTTCCAATCGTTCGTATCCGAAAAGACTCTTCTTGAAGAGACATATGACCGCGCGAAACGGATCGTTCCGGAAGACAGGATCTTCATATCCAGCGGAGAAAAGTACCGTGACCGCATCTTCAAGCTGCTTCCGAACATCGCCGAAGACCGACTCCTCCTCGAACCGTCGCCCCGTGGGACGGGACCGGCAATCGGCCTCGTCGCATCATTTCTTCACGAACGATTTCCCGGCGCGACGATCGCGACGATCGCATCCGACCACGCCATCGAGAACGACGAGGCGTTCGTCACGGCACTACGTTCCGGGCTTGAGACCATCGCGCGCCACCCGGACAAGCTTGCGGTCGTCGGTATCAACCCGACGTCGCCGGATACGGGACTCGGCTATATCAGGATGGGAGAGGAATTCACGAATTCCGGTCGGGAACGGACGTTTTATGCCGACGAGTTCAAGGAAAAACCGGATCAAAAAACGGCCGAGACATACCTCGCCGATTGGCGCTACCTTTGGAACGCCGGATATTTCATTTTTTCCGCGGATACCATGCTCGGATGGATCGCAGAATACGCGCCAAAGCTTTCGGAAGTCCTCATGATGATCGGAAACGGCACCGCGGATAAGGGCGCGTACGACGATGCGGAAGTGGAGGCGATCGAACCTCTCGTCGTAGAGAGACTTCCGGCCGAATCGCGTATCGTCGTACCCGCCCCGATACAGTGGAGCGATATCGGCACATGGCGTTCGCTTTTTGATTTTCTCGCCCACAGGAACGGTGAAAAAAGCTTCCTGTTCGGCGACACGGTCGAACTCGAGGGGGCAGGCAACCTCGCATACGGAAACGGAAAGAAAATAATCACGCTCTTCGGGGTCGACGACCTCGTCGTCGTTGACACCGACGACGCCCTGCTCGTCACCAGCCGCGACCGCGCCGCCGACATCAAGAAACTTATTTCTGAGCTGAAAGATCGCGGACGTGCGGATCTCCTCTGATCATCTGAGTCGACAAAATAAACCGTCCGAACGGCATCGGGCGGTTTTTCGTTGAATTAGGAGAAGTCTGGAAAATTGCCCTATTAAGCCAAGAAATACTACCGAAATCAGAATCAGACGGTCATGTATTCCTGGAATCCAGCCACTCCTGCAAGATGATGCGCGCCGCCTCCTGATCGTCGAACCGGGCGATGTTCCGAATCCCATGTTCGCGGAGATTCGCGGATGCCATCTTCGTCGTGAACATCTCATCCTGAAATTCGATTCGGACCGACGGGAATTCCTCACGGATCGCTTCAGCGAGGATTTCACCTCCGTATACGGCATCCCGACGATTCACATGTGATGGGATACCTATGACGACGGTGCCGATTTCCCGCTCCGAAAACAGGCCGCCGAGTTTCGAAAGCAGCGTCGCGTCGTTCTTCAGTGCGGATACCGCGAACGCCATCCGCGTCTCGGCGTCCGCGAACGAGATGCCGACCTTCGCCTCACCCCAATCGATACCGAGATAGTTTCCACCGAAGGTTTCTGACATACTATTTCAGTCTCGTCACAATCTCCGTCCCGCGTTCCGTCACGATCACGGTATCCTCGAAGTGCGCCGACAGGCTCCCGTCACGCGTCACGTACGTCCACCCATCCTTCGCGAGCCGGATCGCGTGCCCACCGACATTCACCATCGGCTCAAGCGCGACCGTCATACCCTTCCGGAACGAGAAGTCCGGCATCCCCTCTACAAAATAGTTCGGGATCTGCGGCTCCTCGTGGAGTTCTCGGCCGACACCGTGCCCCACCAGGTCACGGACCACCGAGAACCCGCCCTGACGAACCCGACGCTCCACCGCGCGGGCATAGTCGGAAAGCCTGGCACCAGAGCGGATTTTCGCGATGCCGCGGTCGAGCGACTCGCGTGTGACGGTAAGCAGCCGATCGGCCTGTGGTGATACCGATCCGATCGCTTTCGTACGGGCCATGTCGGACACCATCCCCTGAAACAACATGCCGAGATCGAGTTTCAGTAGATCGCCTTGCTTGAGAATCCGATCGGGTGACGGAATTCCGTGAACGACCTCGTCATTCAAAGAGACGCAGACAGCCGCCGGAAACGGCTTCCCCCACTCCGCCCCGTATCCCTTGAAAACCGGAATGCCGCCTTGTGCACGGATCAACTCTTCGGCCCGGTCGCCGATGACGCCGGTCGAAATTCCGGGAACCGCCATCGAGAGCAGCTCCTCCATGACTTCGGCAAGCCGATGTCCCGACTCCCGAAGATTCCCGAGTTCATTGTCCGTCTTTATGAGTTCGTTCATATGCGTCCGAGTACCGACCGGATTTCGGAAAAAATTTCTTCCGCTGACCGGTCACCCGGCACACGGAGCAGTTCGCCTTGCGTCTCAAAATATCCGACTACCGCCATCGTCTCATCGCGGAAAATTCGGTACCGTTTTCGCACGCCGGCCTCCGTATCATCGGCCCGTTGCGATACCGCGGCACCACAGGATGGACATGGCTCACGTGCCGACCCGAGATCCGTTCCGAGAATCAGCTTTCTCCCGCACGAGAGACAGGAAAACCGCTTCGATATGCGGTGAATCGCCCCTTCCTCCGATAGATCGAGAAGTATCGTCTTCCGAAGCGTGCGACCCGAACCGTGAATGGCGGAAAGGACCGGCTGGATCTGACTCTCCCTTCGCGGCGCGCCATCGATGATCACCGGGCGAGACGAATCGATCCGACGCAGTTCGTTTTCGAGGATTGAACGCACGATACCGTCCGGAACGAGCTCACGACGCCGGTTGATGATATCGGAAAGCGCCTCACCGAAGGGAGTCGGCTCACCGGCCGCCGCACGCAGCGCCGCGCCCATATCGATATGGACCGTCCCGAATTCGCGACCGAACAAGTCGGCCTGCGTGCTTTTTCCGCTCCCCGGCGGACCGAGCAGGATGTAGGCGTCCGAATGAGAGTCCATAGGTCTGAAGGAGTAATTCCGCTGGCGTGTTAACGGGTTCACCGGAGAACAATCGGTTTCGATATATGTTTCGTTCGCAACGCCATCACAGCCACCGTTCTTGTTCAAAATTCAAGAATCGGAATTCGAAACTGATAGCTAGAATCCCTCGTAGCTCCGCATCGAAAGTTGTCCCTCGATATGCTTCATGAGTTCGAGGACGACCGAGACGACTATAAGGATCGACACGCCGCCGAGGGTGAGCGATTGGATGTTCGTCACGTTCTGGATGACCGACGGCAGTACGGCGATGACACCGAGAAACAGAGCGCCACCTAAAGTGATACGGTTGATGACGCGGCCCAGGTATTCCGCGGTCGCGGTTCCCGGCCGGATACCAGGAACGAATCCTCCCTGTTTCTGAAGGTTCTCGGCGATCTTGAACGGATCGAACACGACCGCCGTATAGAAGTACGTGAACACGACGACAAGCAGGAAATAGAGCCCCGCGTAGACCCACTGATCCTGAAGAAACGTGTTCACTGTAATGGCGATATCCGACACTTTTCCAGATGCGGATTGTGAAAGGTAACTGGCCGCCATCTTCGGTATGAGGATGATCGAAACCGCGAAGATGATCGGGATGACGCCCGCCTGGTTCACCCGGAGCGGCAGGTGCGTGGACGCGCCACCATAGACCCGGGCGCCGCGCATTCGTTTGGCGTACGAGACCGGAATGACGCGCTGCCCGTCGTTCACGAAGACGACTCCCGCTATGGTCACGACGGCTACGGCCAGGAACAGGATATAGGCGAAAACCTGCGTCGGATCCCATGTCGAGAGGAAACGTGCGAACGAGACCGGAAGCCCGGCGATGATGCCGGCGAAGATCATCATCGACACACCGTTTCCCAGCCCCTGTTCGGTGATGAGTTCACCGATCCACATGAGGAAGACCGTTCCCGCGACCGCGGTCACGATCATCGCGGCGAGCGTTGTGGGCGATGTCACCGCGATGACGCCCTGCGACTTGAGAAGCGTGATCATTCCGAACGCCTGCACGGCGGCCAGAGGCAGAGTGATCCACCTCGTCCACATGTTGAATTTCCGTCGACCCGCCTCGCCTTCCTCCTTCTGAATCCGTTCCAAAGACGGGATGGCCATCGTCAGGAGCTGCATGATGATGGACGCGGAGATATATGGCGCCACACCGAGAATCACGACGGACACGCCCTTGAGGCCGCCACCGGAGAAGGCGTTGAGCAGACCGAGCATGCTGTTCTGGTCGAACAGGTTCGACAAGACGGCCATATCGACCCCCGGCATCGGGATATTCGCGGCGAACCGGTATACGACCAGGGCGCCGAGAATGAAGAGGACCTTGTCCCGGAGTTCGGGGACCGAAGCGACCTGCCTGAATGCACGCATCATGACGGTAGTGGAAAAAGTGAAAACCCCTCCCCCCTCAGTATACCGGAAAGGAAAAGGAGGAACTAGTCCTCCTTGACGGTCCCACCGGCTTTCTTGACTGCTTCCATCGCCGTATCCGACAATCGGATCCGGGAATCGAAGGTGAGCGCCTTGGTGAGTTCCCCGCTCGACACGACCTTGAAGCCTCCGGTCACGCGCTTCGGCGAGAAGAGTTTTTTCGCGAGAAGCGTCTCGCGGCTCACCTCGTCACCTGCCGCGAAATTACGATCGAGGAACGAGAGCGTCAGGGTCGTCCGCTTCGGGTTCGGGGACTTGAATCCCTTCACCTTCTTGAGCCGGTCGATAAGTGATGAGCGTCCACCTTCGAAGAGCGGGTCGACTGATGCGCCGGAGCGTGACTTCTGACCCTTGGTCCCACGACCGGCGGTCTTGCCGTGCTTTCCGCCGCGACCGACGCGCTTGCGTCCTGGCTTCTTCGCGACAGAGAGAGTATTGATCTGCATAATGACTTCGCTTACTGGTTCGATTCGGTCTTCGCCGCCGTCTCAGGCTTCGGCGCCGGCGCGGCCGGAACCTCGTTCTTGAGCTGGCCGAACGCGCGTATGGTGGCACGGGAGAGGTTGAGCGCGTTCGAGGAACCGAGCGACTTGGACACGATATCCTTCACGCCCAAGAGGTCGGATACCGCACGGATCGCGCCGCCGGCGATGAGTCCGCGACCCTCCTTGCCAGGCTTGAGGAGCACCTTGGCGCTTCCCTCCTTCGCATACACGTCGTGCGCGATAGTCCCCCCGACGAGCGGGACGGTGACGACGTTTTTCTTCGCGTCGTTATAGGCCTTCTGAATAGCATCGGATACGTCGTTTCCCTTCGCGACTCCGACGCCGACCTTCCCCTTACGGTTCCCGATCACGAGGGTCGCACGGAAACGGAAGCGCCGACCACCCTTCACGACGCGAGTCACGCGGGCGAGCGAGAGAAGTTTCTGATCGTATTCGGGCTTCTCCCGGCGACCGCCGCCGCGACGTCCCTTCGACTGTGGTTTCATGGCCATAACGTTGCAAGAAAAAGTTTAGAACCGGAGTCCGGCCTCGCGCGCCCCTTCGGCCACGGCCTTCACCTTCCCGTGATAGCGGTACCCGGCCCGATCGAACACGACCGTCTCGATGCCCAGGGCGAGGCACTGCTCACCGACCTTCTTCCCGATGAGCGACGCGCTCTCGACAGTATTCTTCGCGCCCTTTCCGAGATTACCGATACTGACAGAAAGAATCGTCTTTCCGGCGACGTCGTCAATCGCCTGCACCGAAACATTCCGAAGACTCCGAAAGACCGAGATTCTCGGGCGCGTGGCCGTACCGGAAATCTTCGCGCGCACGCGTCTCGCCCGTTTCTTCCGTTCCTGGTTCCTCAGTATCTGCTTCAACATACTCGTATGAAAATCATGCTATTCCTAGGAAGACGATTTCTTCCCTTCCTTCCGCCGGACGATCTCGCCGACATACTTGAATCCCTTCCCCTTGTACGGTTCCACCGGCTTCAGTCGACGGATCTCCGCGGCGAACTGACCCACCTGCTGCCGGTCGATACCGGAAATCGTGAGGACGTTCCCTTCGATCTTTGCCTCGATACCCGAAGGGATGTCCACCTCGACCGGATGCGAGAATCCGAGCGCGAGATTGATCTTCTTCCCCGCAACGGCCATACGGAATCCGACACCGTTGAGTTCAAGCTGTTCCTGAAAACCCTTCGAGACACCCTCGATCATGTTCGAGATCACCTTTGCGGTGGTCCCCCAAACGGCCGAGGCCCGCTTCGACTCGCCCTTCTTCGTGACGGAAAACACGCCGCCGTCGAGCGCCACCTCGACATCGACATGATGCGCGAAAGAGAGTTCCCCCTTCGGACCCTTCACGGACACGACGTTCGCCTTGACTGACGCCTCGATACCCTGCGGAACGTTCACCGGTTTTTTCCCTATTCGACTCATAACGGCTTCCTTAGCTTCATTAGCTTCGCGATCCTTACCAGACCTCGCAGAGATACTCCCCTCCGAGCCCCTTGGCATGGGCTTCCTCGCCGCTCATCACGCCCTTCGAGGTGGAGATGATCGCGAGCCCGTACCCGTTCTTCACCTTCCGAATCTCCCCTTTTTTCGCATACACGCGGCACCCTTCCTTGCTGATACGGCGAATCCCGACGATCGCCGGATCGCGGCGGAGCATGGACCGCTCGAGATACTTGAGAGTGATCTCGATCGACTCCTTCTTCCCGGTCTCGTCGGCGGACTTTTCCACGCCCTCGATGAACCCGCGCGACAGGAGCGTCTGCGCGATGGCAAGCTTGAGCTTGGAAGCGGGCATCGTGACCGTCTTGTGACCGGAACGCTGGGCGTTCCGTATCCGGGTCAGCATGTCTGCGATTGGGTCTAACATAGTCTAGATCTTACTGTATATTCGACTTCCCGTTTCCGACCCCTGTCGGACTTGGAAATCGGTTCCGATTACCACGACGACTTCCGCACTCCCGGGATCTCGCCCTTCGACGCCAGTTCCCGGAAACAGATCCGGCAGAGGTCGTACCGACGGAGATACCCGTGTTTCCGACCACACTTCCAGCACCGCCGCACGATGCGCGTCGAGAACTTGGGATGCTTTTCCGCCCTTGCAATGACTGAGGTCTTCGCCATAAGAGATACGTTTAGGTCGTCGTTTATGCCTCTTCCGTCCGGAACGGGAACCCGAGCTTCCGGAACAGTTCCAATCCGCTTTCACGGTCCTTCGCCGTCGTCGTCACCGTGATCTGGAGACCGAAGACCGTCTGCACCTTTTCCGGGACCACTTCCGGAAAAATCATGTGCTCGCGGAGTCCGATATTGCAGTTTCCGGACGCGTCCACCGAGGACAGTGGGATACCCTGAAAATCGCGGGTTCGCGGCAGCGTCGTGAGGAGAAACCGGTCGAGGAACTGCCACATGCGGCGACCGCGGAGCGTCACCCGGGCGCCGACCTCGAGCCCCTCGCGGATCTTGAATCCGGCGATAGCCTTGCGCGCCTTCGCAAGGACCGGCTTCTGCCCGGTGATGGCCGTAAGTGCCTCGAGGATCTCGTCGACCCGGGCCTGTTCCTTCTGGAACTTCCCGATCCCGACGTTCACCGTCACCTTCATGACGCGCGGCAACGCGAGCGCGTTCCCGATGCCGAGCGCCTTTGCGAGGTCCGGCAGGATCTCCCGGTATTTCGTTTTCATGATCGGCTGATTCATACTCGGTCGGTTGATCGCTTATTCCGCTAGCTGATGGACTTGCCGGAACGCCGGCTTACTCGGACCTTCTCCCCGCCCTCGACGGCGTACCCGACTCGGGTCGGCTTGCCGGTATGGGGGCAGACGAGCATCACGTTCGAGGCGTGGATCGGGAACGGCTTCTCGATCCGCTCACCCTTACTCCCGTCACGTCCAGACTTCATGTGTTTCTTCATGACGTTCACGCCGTCGACCACCACCTTGTCTTCCTTCGCGAGAACGGTCGAAATCTTTCCGCGCTTTCCGCGGTCCTTTCCGGCGATCACTTCGACTTCGTCTCCTTTCTTCAGTTTCATAATCCAGACTTCGTTAGCTTCATTAGCTTCCTCGAGCTTCCAAGCTTCCCGGCTCCCAACTTCTTAAGCCTCATCAACTTCTTTCTTTCGAACGAAGCTTATGAAGCTCTCGAAGCTACGGAAGCTCTCAGCCTTCCTAGAGCACTTCCTGCGCCAGCGAGACGATCTTGGAGAATCCCTTCTCGCGGAGCTCGCGTGCCACCGGACCGAAGATACGGGTCCCCTTCGGATCGACACCGTTCGCATCGAGGATGACCGCAGCGTTCTCGTCGAACCGGATGTAGGAGTTGTCCTTGCGGCGGTGTTCCCGCGTCTGCCGAACGATGACGGCCCGGACCTTGTCGCCCTTCTTCACCGCTCCGCGCGGTTCGGCCGATTTGACCGACGCGACCACGATGTCGCCGATCGCCGCATAACGACGCCGCGTCCCTCCGAGCACCTTGAAGCACTCGATCACCTTCGCTCCCGAATTGTCGGCTACCCTGAGCCGTGATTCTGCCTGTATCATATGCGTGCTTCAGCCGTCTTCATGACTTACTTCGCCTCCGAGACCACGATATGCCGCTTGCGGCCGCTCATCGGCCGGCACTCGCGGAACGTGACCGCATCCCCCTCGGCATACGACCCTTCCGGAACGTGCACGAGGTATTTCTTCGAGGACCGATATCGCTTCCCGTACTTCGGATGGACCTTCAGGGTCTTCACCTCGACGGTGATCGTCTTCTCGGTCTTCGCGCTCGTCACGGTCCCACGCAATGTCGGCGCCTTCGAAATCGTTTGGATTGTCTCTTTCGTGATTGCCATATCCCTTATGCGGTTAATTCCTCTTCGCGGCCAAGCGTCAACGCACGGGCCACATCCTTTCTCGCCGCCCGGTACTCACGATGGTTCTTCGTCTCGCGTCCGGCGACCGAGAACCGCAGTTCACGGACCTTCTTCCGAAGCTCGAGAAGGAGCTTTTCGCGTTCTCCCTGGCTTTTCTCTCGGAGTTCTTTCATCTTCATACGATTCCCTTATTCGGTTCCGTGCCGGTCGACGAACTTCGTCTTCACCGACAACTTATGAGACGCAAGCCGCATCGCTTCCGCCGCCGCCTCACGTGAAACGCCATCGAGCTCGAAGAGCACCTTGCCCGCCTGCACCTTGGCCACGTAGTGGTCGACGCTTCCCTTTCCCTTACCCATCGGGGTCTGCTCGCCTTTCTTGGTGATCGGCTTATCGGGAAAGATGCGGATCCAGACCTTTCCGCCACGCAGGATGTGCCGGGTGATGGCACGACGCGCCGCCTCGATCTGCCTCGCAGATATGAGTCCCGTCTCCATCGCCTTGAGCCCGAAGCTCCCGAAACTGACGCGGGCCCCCTTGTCGGTCGGGCCTTTCGGCCAACCTCCGCGATGGGTCTTCCTATGTTTTACCTTCCGTGGCATGAGCAGCATACGGTTGTCTTCAAACGTCTCTTATCGGGACTGTTCCCCGGATTCCATCCTTTCCTCACGGGCCTCGAACTTCTCGCCCTTGTTGATCCAGACCTTGACTCCGATCGTCCCATAGGTCGTCCTCGCTTCCGCCGTCGAGAAATCGATATCCGCACGAAGCGTATGAAGCGGGATCTCGCCCTTCGAGGTCCATTCCCGACGCGACATCTCGGCACCGCCGAGCCGTCCGGAAATCTCGATCTTCGCCCCCTTCACGTCGCGCTGTTTCATCACATTCTCGATCGTCCCCTTAAGTACGCGCCGAAACGGCATACGTTTCTCAAGCTGTTCCGCGACCGCCTGCGCGACCAGGGACGCGTTCTCGTCCGGAGTCTGTATCTCGACGATGTCGATCTTGAGGTCCACCTTGCGGCCACGGAAGAATCGCGCCTTCATGACACGGGTCAGATCCTCGACGCCCGTTCCGCCGCGACCGATAAGTACGCCCGGGCGGGAAGTGTTGATGATGATCCGAAGCGTGTTCGCGGAACGTTCGATATGCACATCGGCGATTCCGGCGGCCTTCCACTTCTTCGTGACGAATTCGCGGATCTCGACATCCTCACGGAGCGTCTTCTGGAAATTCCTGGAGTCGAACCAGCGAGACTTCCATCCCGCAGTCACGCCGAGCCGGAAGCCTACCGGATGAATCTTCTGTCCCATAGCGAGTGTGTTAGATCGATTTCCTCTGATAGACGCGCTTGACCGCGTTCTTCCGCTCCTTCATTTCCTGCTTCACGGAAGCGTCCTTCTTCAGTTCCTTCTTCTCCTCCGCCGGCAAAACCGTCTTTGTCTCCTTCCCCTTCGCTGCCTTCGGTTCCGTCTTCTTCTCCGCGGTCTTCTTCGCCTCACGGCGGTTCAGTCCCTCGATCCGTTCCTCCACCGTGAGCGTCACGTTCGAAAGCCGGTGAAGAATCTGGTTCGCACGGCCGAACGCCCGCGGCTGCCAGCGTTTGAGACGCTTTCCGTCGCCGACGAGTACCGAACTGACGAACAGGTTCGACGGGTCGAGCCCGAAGTTGTGTTCCGCGTTCGCGATCGCGCTCCGAAGGAGCACGCTCATGGGCTCCGAGGAGCGCTTCACCTGCTTCGAAAGCTCGATGAGCGCCGCATCCGCGGACATGCCCTTGATCACGTGCGCCACGAGCCGGACTTTCCGGGGGGCGATCTTCAGGTTGTTGAGTCGTGCTGTTACCTGCATAACCGTATGCTCAGATCCGGATCACCGGGAATTATTTCTTCTTGCCACCGCCCGTCGTCGCCGACTTGGCCGCCTTGTTCGCATCGAGTTCGCGCTGTTTCGAGGCCGCATCCATCTCTTTCTGGATCTTGCCGCCATGCCGCGTGAACTTCCGCGTCGGGGAGAACTCCCCCAGTTTGTGGCCGACCATCTCCTCCGTCGCGTACACCGGGATGAAATCCTTCCCGTTGTGGACACCGAAGGTGAATCCGACCATCTCCGGGGAAATCGTACAGGCGCGAGACCACGTCTTGATGACGTTCTTATCGCCGAGCTTCTTCCCTTCGAGTTTTTTGATGACTCTCGGGTCGACGTACGGTCCTTTCTTGAGGCTTCGAGACATATCGTTTCTCTAAACTACAACGTACCACTTACAACATACAACTTTTTTATAACCCTACAAGCAACCCCTTCGTTAGCGTTCACGGTCGGTTGTAAGCTGTAGGTTGTCAGTTGCGAGTCCGTTGGCAGATTACTTCTTCGCCCGACGTTTCACGATGTACTTGTTGCTCGCCTTCTTGCGCTTGCGAGTCTTCTTGCCCAATGCCGGCTTGCCCCATGGCGTCTTCGGCCCCTTGAGACCGATCGGCTGACAGCCTTCGCCACCTCCGTGCGGATGGTCGACCGGGTTCATGACCGACCCGCGGACCGACGGACGGATGCCCTTCCAGCGGTTGCGTCCCGCCTTACCGATGCGTTCGACACCGTGTTCGAAGTTACTCACCTGTCCGATCGTCGCGTAACACTCCTTGGATACGAGGCGCACCTCGCCCGAGGTCAGCTTCACCTGCGCCATTCCGCCCTCGAGTGCCATCAAAGTCGCGCTCGTTCCGGCGCTCCGGACGATCTGTCCGCCGCGACCGACCTTCATCTCGATGTTGCAGATGACCGTTCCCGCCGGGATATCGTTGATGCGGAGCCGGTTCCCTTCCGCGACCGGTGCCTCCGGTCCCGAGTGGACCTTCTGTCCGACCTTCATGCCGGAGGTCGCGAGGATATAACGTTTCTCGCCATCCGCGAAGTTCACAAGGGCGATCAGGGCCGATCGGTTCGGATCGCGCTCGATCTGGGCGATGGTCCCCGGGATACCGTGCTTGTCCTGACGGAAATCGATAAGCCGATACGCACGCTTGTGTCCGCCGCCCTGATGCCGTACGGAAATCTTACCGCCGCTGCGACCCGCGAACTGCTTCACTGGTCGGAGAAGCGACTTCTCCGGCTTCGCCTTCGGCGTCACCTGGTCCGGCTTCACGATAGTCATGAAGCGGCGCCCGGCATTGTTTTTCTTGTAGATCCTGATAGCCATAAAGGTTGCTGCTAGTATCCGCGTTAGGCTCCCTTGAAAAGGACGATTTCCTCACCCTTCGGGAGGGTGACGATCGCCTTCCGCATTCCGGACGTCCGACCGATTTTCCCACCGAACATTCGATTCTTCGCGCCGACGTTTATCATGCGGACCTTCTCGGCATGCACGCCGTACGCCGCCTCGATCGCCCGACGAACCTCATCCTTGGTCGCGGTCGGCGCGACACGGAACACGTACTGATTGATCGCGTTCAGGACATACGCCTTCTCCGTCATGCGGCCCGAAAGCAATACCCGTACCGCAAGCGACTGTCCGGACAGGGAATCCCCTCCCTTCGGCGCCTCACGTTTCGTTTTTTTTGCTGCCTTCTTGATAAGTGCCATAGTCGTATGTCTAGTTCTTCTCTTCCTTCGCGAAACGCTCCGAAAGCATCACGACCGACTTCGAGGTCAACACCAGATACTCGGTCTGTAAGAGATCGTACACGCTCATATTCTCGGAAAGAACGTTCTCGACCCGGTCAATATTCCGGCTCATACGCTCGATATCCCGCTCCTCTCTCGCGAATCCGACAAGCGACCGCTTTCCCGCCGAAATCCCGAGCCCCCCGATGAGATTCGAGAACGACTTCGTCTTCCGATCATCGAAGGAGAACGCGTCCACGAAGCGGATCTTGTCCGCACGGAGTTTTTCCGAAAGGGCGATACGGACGGCCTTCTGCCGCATCTTCTTATTCGCCTCCTTGGAGAAATTCCGGTCCTTCGTCGGACCGAACACGATACCGCCTTTCCGCCAGTGCGGTGCGCGGACCTGTCCGATACGGGCACGTCCCGTCCCTTTCTGTCGCCACGGCTTCTTACCGGATCCGGCACGTTCAGCGCGGTCCTTGGTATGCGCGATAGGCTGCCGGAGATTCGCCGCGATCGCGACGTATACCTGATGGAGCAGCGTATCATTACTCGGCACGTCGAACACCGCCTCGGGAAGCTCGATGTCCCCCGTCTTCTCACCTTTCGCATTGTAGAGCGGAGCCTTGATCATAGTCGTGACTGTGAGTTCTCTGATTTCCAGTGTTACTTCCCGACCTTGGCGCCGAGGCCGCGAATCCCGACGACACCACCATTGTTTCCCGGGACCGCGCCGCGCACCGCGATGAGGTTCTTGTCCGCATCCACGAAGACGACCCTAAGGCCTCGCACCGTGAAGTTCTCTCCGCCCATCCGACCTGCCATGCGGCGTCCCTTGACCACATGTTCCGGAAACGTCGCGCCGATGGAACCCGGCTTGCGCATGTCATGCTTGCGACCATGACTCGCCGGCGCTCCCCCGAACCCATGCCGTTTCACGACACCCTGGAATCCCTTCGCCTTGGTAACACCCGATACGTCCACGATATCGCCCACTTCGAAGACCGAGACGGAAATCGTGTCACCCTCCTTCACCTCGCCAAGGATTTCGACCGCTTTGGACTCATCCTTTCCTTTCGCGAAGAACGGGGGACGGAACTCCTTTCGGACCTTCCTGCGGGATGTCTTGGCCGTCTCCACCTGGATTGCGGCGTATCCGTCCTTTTCCACGGTTCGCACCTGCGACACCGTGTTCGGACCGCATGATATAAGCGTCACGTTCTCCGACGCCGCTCCTTCATGGAGCGAGGTCATGCCAAGTTTCTTGCCGATGATGAATTTCATACCGTTTTCCCTGGTAAAACAAAAAGCCGGTCTCCCAGCCAAACCGCTCTCGCGCCTGGCCCGTTCAGTATCCCCTGCACGCATTGCTACGCAAAGCGTTGCAGGCGGGCCGCCCGATCATTTCGCGTAGCGATGCGGGCGGGTCATCCTTGACCCTTCCACATCGCCCGCGTAACGCGAGGCGCAGGACTTTAACGAGGTTCTGAACTTTTCCTGACCGACAATGAACGCTACATTTTTATTTCGACGTCTACTCCGGTCGGGAGATCGAGGTTCGACATGAGATCGATGGTCTTCGCGGTCGGATCGACGATGTCGATGAGCCGTTTGTGCACGCGCATCTCGTACTGATCGCGTGAGTTCTTGTGCACGAACGTCGAACGATTGACCGTCACCTTGTGGATCTCCGTCGGAAGCGGTACCGGACCGACGACTGCCGCACCGCTACGCTCCGCCGTCTCGACGATCTTGCGCGCCGACTGGTCGATGACCTTGTGATCATACGCCTTGATCTTGACGCGCATCCGCGACTCCGTCTCGCTTGCCGTGTTCTTTGCTTTTGCCATTGCCGTTGTCCTGCGAATTACTGTTCGTTTCCATTCAGGGAATGGTTGCGAGCGGAATCGGTTCCGCCCGCGCGATTCCGTGAAACGGAGAGACTACTTGATGATCTTCGTCGTGGCGCCGGCGCCGACCGTGCGTCCGCCTTCGCGGATCGCGAAGCGCATCCCCTCTTCCATGGCGACCGGGGCGATGAGCTTGATCTTGAGGGTGACAGTGTCGCCCGGCATGACCATCTCGGACCCCTCCGGAAGTTCCACTTCGCCGGTCACGTCCGTGGTCCGGATGTAGAACTGCGGCTTATAGCCCTTGAAGAACGGGGTGTGACGTCCGCCTTCCTCCTTCGTAAGAATGTAGACCTGTCCCTCGAATTCGGTGTGCGGCTTGATCGAACCCGGCTTGGCGAGCACCTGACCGCGCTCGACGTCCTCCTTCTTGATACCGCGGATCAGGAGCCCGGCGTTATCACCCGCCTGACCGCGATCGAGCTGCTTGTTGAACATTTCGATTCCGGTGACGACGGTCTTGGTCGTATCCTTGAGTCCGACGATCTCGACTTCCTCGTTGATATTGACGGTGCCGCGTTCGATACGTCCGGTGACGACGGTGCCGCGTCCCTCGATCGAGAAGATATCCTCGATCGGCATGAGGAACGGCTTGTCGATGTCGCGTACCGGTTCCGGGATCTTGGCATCGAGGGCCGCGATAAGTTCGAGGACCGGCTTCGCTCCTTCGCTATCGATATCGGTTGTTTCGAGGGCCTTGAGGGCCGAACCGCGGATGACGGACGCGTTTTCACCGTCGAACTCGTACTTCGTCAGGAGCTCACGCACTTCCGCCTCGACGAGGTCGACGAGCTCCGGATCATCCACCATGTCAACCTTGTTCAGGAAAACGACGATCTCCGGGACTCCTACCTGGCGCGCGAGGAGGATGTGCTCGCGGGTCTGCGGCATCGGGCCGTCGGTCGCGGCGACCACGAGAATCGCGCCGTCCATCTGGGCGGCACCCGTGATCATGTTCTTGATATAGTCGGCATGCCCCGGGCAGTCGACATGCGCGTAATGACGCGCGTCCGACTCGTATTCGCAGTGGGCCGTCGCGATGGTGATACCGCGCTCCTTCTCTTCAGGAGCCTTGTCGATATCGTCGACGTTCTTCTTCTTCGCGAATCCCTTGAGGGACAGCACGTTCAAGATGGCCGCCGTAAGGGTGGTCTTTCCGTGGTCGACGTGACCGATGGTGCCGACGTTGACGTGCGGCTTGGTCCGCTGAAACTGCTCTGCTGCCATACGAGTGTTGGGACTGCCCCGGTGAAGCGTTTTTCAGCCTCTACCGCACAATCCTAATACTAATGAATTATTTTTTTATCCGATGGAAACCGCCATTTCCGGCCGCATGCGGTCGGAAGAGGACATCAGTGAACATCGTACCAATATTATTTTTTCCTGTCAAGAAGGGCGGGTTTCTACTCCACCCGCTTGTTCACCTCGCCCTGCCGGTTCCCGATGATCTCGGTCGCGATGTTCGTCGGGACCTCGGCATAGTGGCCGAATTCCATCGAATAGTTCGACCTACCCTGCGACATGGAGCGCAGCTGGGTCGCATATCCGAACATGGACGCGAGCGGTACGTCGGCATGGATTTCCTTGACCCGGGCGTTCCCTTCGCCGCGGTCGGTCATCTCCTTGATGATTCCGCGCTTCGAGTTGATATCGCCCACGATATCGCCCATGAACGCCTCCGGCGTGATGACGATGACGTTCATGATCGGCTCGAGGATGACCGGCTTCGCGCGGCGGGTCGCCTCCTTGAAGGCCATGGACCCGGCGATCTTGAACGCCGCTTCCGAAGAGTCGACGTCGTGGAAGGACCCGTCGTACACGACAACCTTCACGTCGACCATCGGATACCCGGCGAGGACGCCGGACTGCGAGGCCTCGAATGCACCGCGACCGATCGGCTTGATGAATTCGGCCGGGATGACGCCGCCCTTGATCTCGTCCTCGAACTCATACCCTTTGCCGGTCTCGAGCGGTTCGACACGGAGCCAGCAGTGGCCGTACTGGCCGCGGCCGCCGGACTGACGGATGTACTTGCCTTCCGCCTGTGCGGTCTCACGGATCGTCTCGCGGTATGCCACCTGCGGACGGCCGACGTTCACTTCCACCTTGAACTCGCGCTTCATGCGGTCGACGATGATGTCGAGGTGCAGTTCACCCATGCCCGAAAGGATGGTCTGTCCGCTCTCCTCGTCGGTGTGCACGCGGAAGGTCGGATCCTCCTCGGCAAGCTTCTTGAGCGCGATGGCCATCTTCTCCTGGTCGGCCTTGGTCTTCGGCTCGATCGCGATGTCGATGACCGGTTCCGGGAACGTGATGGATTCGAGCAGCACGGGATGGTCGATGTCGCAGAGCGTATCGCCGGTCGTCGTCGCCTTCATGCCGACGAGCGCTCCGATATCGCCCGTGGAGATGTCCTCGATCTCCTCGCGATGACTCGCGTGCATGCGCACGATTCGACCCACGCGCTCGCGCTCCCCCTTTGAGGCATTAAGCACGTAACTGCCGGTCTTGAGCGAACCGGAATACACGCGGAAGAAGGTCAGCTGTCCGATGAACGGATCGGTCGCGATCTTGAACGCGAGCGCCGAGAACGGCTCGTCGTCGCTCGGCTTGCGGATCAGTTCCGCACCGGTCTTCACGTCCTCGCCGATCATCGGCGGAACATCCACCGGGCTCGGGAGGTAATCGACGATCGCATCCAAGACGAGCTGTACGCCCTTGTTACGGAGCGCCGTTCCGGTAAAGACCGGCACCAGCCGGGTCGCGATGACGCCGCGGCGGATCGCCGCCTTGAGCTCATCAACGGAGATTTCATCGCCGCCGAGGAACTTCTCGGTGAGCGCGTCGTCTGTCTCGGCGACCTTCTCGACGAGCTTCTCGCGCCACTCCTTCGCCTGGTCGAGGTATTCCGCCGGGATCTCACCCTCGATCACCTTCTCGCCCATCGCCCCCTCGAAGGCGTAACCCTTCATCGAGAGAAGGTCGATGACGCCGTAGAAATCGCCGCGCTCGCCCATCGGGATCTGCATCGCGAAGGCGTGCGGGGTAAGCCGGTTCCAGATGGACTCGAGTGCCACGAAAAAATCCGCTCCCTCCTTATCGATCTTGTTGATGAAGCACATGCGCGGCACCTTGTACTTCTCCGCCTGGCGCCACACCGTCTCGGACTGCGGTTCCACGCCTTCCTTGCCGTCGAACACCACGACGCCGCCGTCGAGGACGCGCAAAGAACGCTCCACCTCCACGGTGAAGTCGACGTGCCCGGGGGTGTCGATGATGTTGATCTGATGATCCTTCCAAAAACAAGTCGTCGCGGCGCTGGTGATCGTGATTCCGCGCTCGCGTTCCTGCTCCATCCAGTCCATGGTCGCCTCGCCCTCGTGCACCTCGCCGATCTTGTGCGTGATGCCGGTATAAAAGAGGACGCGCTCCGTCGTCGTCGTCTTTCCCGCGTCGATATGCGCGATGATACCGATATTGCGGATCTTCTCGATAGGCTTGAGACGGGCCATATTTTTTCTTCTTGGAAATTATCCGGTTAACGGGTTCACGCGTTAACGCGTTTATGAGATGAGTGAAACGGGAGAAAGCATGACGATGGAAGATCTTACGAAAAGAGAAGGGGCCGCGCGAGGCTCCCCTTCTCGTCTGGCCGGAAATCTGTGCTATCCGCCCTCTCTTTAGGCGAAGTGTGCGAACGCCTTGTTCGCCTCCGCCATGCGGTGCACCTCGTCGCGCTTCTTCATGGCGGTCCCCGTCTTGTTCGAAGCCTCGATGAGTTCGTCAGCCAAGCGCTCGGCCATCGGCTTCCCCTTACGTTTGCGGCAGGCTTCGCGGATCCAGCGCATCGCGAGCGTCTGACGCCGGTCGCCCGAAACCGGGATCGGCACCTGATAGTTCGCGCCGCCGACACGACGACTCTTGAGCTCCAGAAGCGGTGAGATGTTCTTGATCGCCTGTTCGAAGATATTGAGCCCGCCCTTCTTGGTCCGGTCGTGGATGATGTCGAACGCATCATAAACGATACGCTCAGCCACGCTTTTCTTGCCGTCCCACATGATGAGACCGATGAAATGACCGACGAGCGGGCTGTCGTACTTCGCGTCGGCTTTCCAGACCTTGTCGTATTGCCGTTTCCTTCGAGGCATAGTGCTGAGACTGACAACTTACAACTGGCAACTTACCACGGGAAATCTCCATCGCCGCTTCGATCCGTCTTTGGAAGATCTCCGGTCGTGAGCCGTTCGTTGTTCGTTGTCGGTTGTTAGTCGGGTATATTATTCCTTGGCCTTCTTCGGGCGCTTCACGCCGTACTTCGAGCGGCTGCGGTTCCGCTTCGCCACGCCGGCCGAGTCGAGAACGCCGCGGACGATGTGGTAGCGTACACCCGGAAGGTCCTTCACGCGGCCGCCGCGGATCATCACGATCGAGTGCTCCTGGAGGTTGTGCCCCTCGCCGGGGATATACGCCGAAACTTCCATCCCGTTCGTGAGCCGGACGCGGGCGATCTTGCGGAGGGCGGAGTTCGGCTTCTTCGGGGTGACGGTCGTCACCTTGGTGCAGACGCCGCGCTTGAACGGGCTCTGCGTCAGGGTCTTGCGATTGCGGACGGTGTTCTGGATGAACGTCATCGCCGGGGACTTCGATTTCTTCGCTGAGGTCTTCCTCGGGCGCTTGATGAGCTGGTTGATCGTGGCCATTGCGGTGAAACAAAATGAAAAGCGTTTTTCGCGCTGTGAGAACATGGTAAGGGAAAGCCACGGACTTGTCAATATCGGCCGGATCGGAACAGCAACCAGCCCAGAACAGTAAAGAATAACCAACAAAAAAACGGCTGACCAAGTGCCAGCCGCTCCTACATAATTCTCACTTTCTCTGACATTGATCATTCAGATTCATCCGCTGGAGAGATCTGATAATACGAGCCGTGACGCGCCGGTTCAAAATCTTTGAAAAGTTCCTGTGACGGGACATCGGCGAAATACCTTCCCAGCAGCCCAAGGACGGCCCGACGGAACGGGTTCACGATAATGACACGATCCGGCAAGACAAGCCTCTTCTTCTCGCGCTCCGCTTTGAAGGCGACCGCAAAGTCCGCGGCATGACAGATCGCCTCCAACCAAAAACCTTCCTGCCGTGCAGGATACGCATAATATGTTGCTCGTCCTATCTCGCGAAATCCGGTTGTCGTCACGCCGTTGCGCCTCACCGCGCGCTCTGCGATGACATTAAAGTTCCGGATGATGAATTCCCAGAGGAGGAGTCCCTGACAATTGCTGCTGAGTATCTTGAACTGTGCCCAAGGCAATCCGGATATGCGGCTCGCGAAATCAGCCCCTTCACTGCAATCGATACGGATGATAAGATCGCCTCTTTGCGTAAGTTCGGTATCCGTAAGGATCAGTTTCTCGATCACACTGATCACTTGTTGCCAGGCTTCGGTTTCCACACTTGCCGAGACGAACTCTTTCCAGGAGAAATTACCTATTTTAATGTCGAATTGAGCCATGATGATCTCCGGTTAGGTTGTAAAAATAACGACTACTGATTAGTTAACAAAATGCACACGACGTGTCAATATCCATGGCCACGGAAAGTTAGTAGACCGACAAAAATGAAAATGCCCGCCATGAAAAATATGACCGACACTGGTCGAATGCGCCGGAAATCGAAGTTCACGAAAATTTCTTCCCTCAAGAAAGCCAAAAAATAAATCGGTTTTCGATTTCGCCGATTTCCGCATGATGGCATGGAAACGCCTGATTGATACGCAGATGCCCTTTCGCCTTCGGAAGTGATGCGTTTCCGCCTTACTCTTCCCCATTTCGAAATTCATTTTTCACGGATTTCGAAATTGATTCGAAATTCGAAATTAACCCTGGGTCCTATAGGCTTTACGGGCTTTTCACTTTCGACTCGTGTCCCGTGACTAATTTCAGATCATCATACCGAAGAAAAAGTTGAGCGCGGCATCGAGGACGAATGAGATCGGCGCAGGGAACAGGAAAACGACAGCGAACAGGATGAGGAACCCGTACCGTTCGATGAACATGACGGTCTCCGTCCGAAAAGAGAAGACCGAGTACAGGATCTTGGACCCGTCAAGCGGCGGGATCGGGATGAGGTTGAAGAACGCGAGCAGCACGTTCCAGAAGACGGCCAGGAGGCAGAGTCCGAATACGACGTACGTCACCGAACCGCCGAGCGAATCGGCGAAGAGGCTCCATCGGCTCAGAAAGCCGCCCTGACCGGAAAGGACGCCGGCAAACCGCATGAAGATATCGCCGCGCATGGCGAGACTGATCGGCAACAGCCGACCGACCAGGATGGCGACGAGCGCGAGCGTGATGTTCGACAATGGCCCCGCGAGCGCGACGAGCGAGGGACCCCATTTCTGATTCCGGAGATTGTACGGATTGTACGGCACCGGCTTCGCCCAGCCGAACGACATGCCCGTAAGGAGGAAGAGCGTGATCGGCACGATGATCGAACCGACCGGATCGACGTGCTTCACCGGATTCAGACTGAGCCGCCCCGCGTACTTGGCTGTCAGGTCGCCGAGCCAGAGAGCCATCCATCCGTGCGATACCTCGTGGATGATGATCGAGTAGATGAGGGTCAGGAAGTAGAAACCAACCAAAACGAGTTCGTTTGCCATAAGGAGAAGTCGCGAGTCGAAAGTTAAAAGTCGAAATTACTCCCCGCCCCTTGCCATGAACCGATTCCCATGATACCGTAGCGCCTGTAATACCTCAAGACCCCAGATATGAGCCGAGTGTGTCAGATGACCGGCCGTGGGACCCGTTCCGGCAATTCCCGCAGTCACTCCAATATCGCTACCAAGCGTAAGTTCGCCGTGAACCTCCAGTCGAAGAAGATCGACGGACAGCGTGTCCGCCTCTCCGCCAAGGCGATCAAGACCCTCGCCAAGCAGGCCGCAAAATAGGTTCCCCGCGGGGAATCCCGCCCGCCCGCGTCACGTACCATATGGTACGAAATCCCGCCCCGTACCGTACGGTACGGGGCGGGATTTCGTTTCCCATTCTTGACAGATATGCGGGAACGGTCCTATCTTTAGCGTGTAATCGGACGTTTCGTTAACAAGACCCTCTCCGCCATGAGCTTTATCCAGTCTCAGCAGAAACACGACCCGGACGCCCCCCGAGGCGAATGCCACCCGAAAGAGAGTCCGCACCGAACCTCGCCTCCGACTCCCGGGAACCTGAACGAAAAGAAGAAACTGAAACCCGGCTGGAAACAGTTCGGGACCGTCCCGACCGAAGCCGACAACCGCCTGAAGACCGAAAAAAAGAAACGCGGGAAATCGAACGCGAAAAAATCGGGACGATCCGCCCCGCCGCTTTCCGATGCAGGTCGGATCTTCATGAGGCTCTGACGAGTGCCAACAACCACCGAAGCCTCCCCGACCCCGCGGGCCGAGGCTTCTTTTTTTTTGAAGACGAACGACATCCCAAGCACGGTCCGTGCACCTGGCGAATGCCGTCGGGGGATCTGCAAAGTACGGCATCGGTGAGTATCGGATATAAAATCTCCGGAACCGTGGCTGGTTCCGGAGTTGTACAAACGGCCTGCAAAGAACATCCTTTCATTTTTTTCTGCGGCGATGCGCGTACGGACCTCTTTCATGTTCGGTATCTGCGAGATCGGCGATGCCGCACATGACCCTGTACATGCCGTCTTCCTGTGTCGAGCCGAGATCCGACCCCGCGAGCGGAGGACCGAACCGACAAACGACCCGACCCTTGGTAAGGGAGTTGAAAAACTCGTAGAAGTCGTCCTCACCGTACTTCCTCTTCTTGTCGGAAGGAGGGACGATCGTTTCGGGACCTTTGAGATAGGACGGGATCACTAACACATCCTTATACTTATGCTCCTTCCCCCCAAGAATCATCGGGATCGCCATCGAAGATGGTACGCCCTCTTTAAGTTTTCCGGAGAGATTGTCCCCGGTTCCTTCAGGGAAGACAAAATAGAAACTGCGGTGAGACAGTATCTTTCGGAGCGCTGCGAAATTCTGAGTGTTCATCACTTCGAGTTTGTCGAATTCGCCCTTCCTCGTCGCCTCATCCAGATACTTTTTCGAGTGCACCCTTACCAGGTCGACGTAGAGCGCGTACATGCGAAGGAATACGGAATCCCATACGCGTTGTCCGGCCACACATGTCTTCGGGATATCGTCCGATTCACCGAGGTCCCGAAGCGCGCGCCACACGACCGTCGCATCGACCGGACCGGTATGATTCGACATGATGACGACGTGACCACCGGCTCGGAAATGGTCGAATGCGACACGGAGATATTCCTCCCCTTCGATGTCCAGGGAAAGAAGCAGCCGGTCAAGGAGGAAGTCGACTAACGCTCTCGATTCCGGTGTCGCCGACAGGAACGCATGCTTCGACCTATCCTGCACGAGGATAGGCTGGAAGACGCTCTCGCGGATATACGCCGCCTCTAAGAGAGACTGCAGTTCGGAACACTCCGTCAGGGTCAGGTCTAATCGACCCGCCAAGCTCGGTATCAGTTCGGTGACATAGTTGAGTACGTCTTTGTTCGGATCGAATGTATTCATGACATCCTCTTGGTCTAGATTGTTAATGAAAATAGAAAGTGCGTCCTTTCTATCAGGAAATCGTCCCTCCGTCAACGGACGGGAGTCCGATAGGATACCGTACCGCGGATGGAAATGACACGTTCTCGATCCGCATACGGATCCCCGATCATTTGACAGCCTGCCGTCGGCGGGATTCAATGAGAATGTAAGTGAAACCCTTCCTTTAACATTGACTCTCCGGACATGAAAACGACCACACCCGCTCCCGGCCCGAAAAATGATCCCCAGGTAAGTCCTATCGATCTCATGTTGTTCGACGAACGGGTTCCGCCCGAACAGCCGGAGACAGGCGTCACCGAGATTCGTGCGGGGGTATACATATTCCCGAACGACGACCAAGGAACCGAATACGATGCAAAGTCCCCCTCACCATCGTGAGGGGGACTTTTATTGTTCCCAAGCCGTCGCGCTGACCGTTGACAACCGCCCATTTCCATGCTATTTTCGCTTCAACGTTGTTTTACAGAAACCGCAAACGGAGACTGCCGTGGACATCGTATTCACGTTATCCTCCGTCGCGTTCGGCTTTCTGATGTTCATCTTCGTTTTCCTGAAAGGATTCAATGGGCATCTGAAAAACCAGCGACTGGAAGAAAAAGCGGACTGGAACGCTATCGACTCCGTGATTTCACACTGTCAGGAAACGATGGACCGGTCTCGCGAACTCCGGAAAAACCAACAGGACCTCAAAGATAACCTTACCGAAAAGGAACCAATGAAAAAAAACCGCCTTCTCTTAGCCGCGATCGTCATCGCGACCGCCTTCCGAATTCCGTCCGTCGACCGGGCACTCGCCGCCGTATCTCCAGTCAAACCCGCTGACTCCGAATCGATTTCGGCATCCATGGACGGTCCGTGGAGAGACACGCGGGACGATCTCAAGGGAAAGAAGATCGAGAAGAAGGTAAGGCTCATCGGCCGGGACAAACGGGGTCATCGGATCCTGATCGTTACGGTACCCTCGGTCATCGATTCCGCGTCGACGACATTCCTAAAGCCGATCCTCCGTGACAAATCATGTTGGGTCGTGGTCAAATCCCATTGGAATACGTATCTTCAGGCACCAGTGGACGTCGACCGCGACACGTACAGGCAGACCTACGACATGATACTCATCCGTTTCAAGATCGCGGGTGAGCGGCCACTCCGAAAAAGATCGCCCGCATGCGCGGACAGTCTGGTAGCCGTCATCAATGGCTGCAAGAGATGACCCGCCGGCTCAGGTCAAAGTCATGAGAACATCGTC
The DNA here is from genome assembly GCA_035560715.1 of Candidatus Fimivivens sp. Lineage (GTDB taxonomy): Bacteria > Patescibacteriota > Minisyncoccia > Moranbacterales > UBA1568 > JAAXTX01. The sequence goes on from DATMYW010000047.1 coordinate 25,366, forward strand.
TCCGGACGACCTCATGACTTTTTATTTGTCCGGAAAAAGAAAAGGACTCGCGCCGCTGCGCAAGTCCTTTTTTTGTCCCGGGACGGAATCAGGCCGTCACCGCGACCGCCCTTTGATCGTAGGTCCTGAGTGCCGGAGTGACGGTTTTCAGTATCGAGTGACCGACTTCCCTGCGGACATGGTCGATATCGGACTCCGGCAGCATCTCGAACAGCTTCACGCTGAAGATATTGAATCTCCGGCCGTTTCCGAACCCCTCGTCATCCACGAACGCGGATACGTCTTCGGCCGTGAACCGGCGGGTTTTTGCCTTCACGACCTCGATCGTGCTCCCCTTCATGCTTCCGATGCGATACGCTCCGCAGACGATGATTCTCATATCCTTCTCCGAGTACTCGAACATCTCTGCTTCGGATGGGCGTCCCAACAGCAGTCTCCCGTCGATTTCCGGGATGATGGAAATGGCAAGGACCGGAGTATCGGGATCATTCATTTCGGACACCATCCTCGCCCGCTCGAAGGTAAGCGCCCGGATCGCCTCCTCCCCACCCGCGTCATCGATCTTGAAATCTCCGACATTCGCGTGGCCGAATGTGAAACGATTCCCATATCGTGTTTCGAGAGTTTTCTCCACGATTTGCAGGGACGATGCGATACGAATCCTTTTCATACTAACTCCTTTCTTTGTTGTTGATGGCTCATAACGTGCGAGACAGGTCCTCTAATTGAGAAGTCCGAAGAACCGGTACGCGTCCTGGATATACCCGCTCAGGCCGGCACGCAGTTTCTCCGGTTCCTCGACCAAGTTGAGAATATTCGTGCTGAACCGGTTGAACGGCTCATCCGAACGTGTCCGCCTCGGATCCTTTTTGAGAACCTTCAGCAGCGCTTCCCGATCGAACCGCTTGAATCTGATCGGAAATCCCGAAGGCTCGAACGAAAGTAGTTTTTCCGAGAACTCCGACGGCGCGACCGAATACAAGAGGCAGGCTCCCATGGAAACGCTTCCGGAAGACCCGGAAAGTTCCGGCGGATTCACGGCGTCATCGGTCAGCAGGATCCTGGGTTTCGAACCCTCATTCATGGCGACGACGCACATGATCCCGATGACAGACCGCTCCCGAAGGTGTTTCAGTTCGTGCCGCCTCGCCTTTTCCTTCGCGACACGATCCGCGACTTCCCGTGGGTCGATCCCGATCAGGACCCGGGTCAGGTCGGACGTATCGACCCCGACGATCCTCACCTCCGGAGGCCGTCCTCCCGTGACGGACATTCGGGCACTGAACATCCCCTCTTCCGTCCGCACCGCGAAGATCGCATACGTTGAGCCTTTTCCTCCTCCATCACGATGTTCGCTCATTCTTTTCTCTGCCAGATTCCGCATCTCGTCGGATTCCAGCTGCCCGGTGAACTCCTCCCACGTGGAATCGGATGCCCGCACTCTGGACAACTCGATAACTGTCGGCGCACCGTTCTTCCGTTCGCCCGCAGCCGAGGATACTCTCGGCACATCCGTGAACGGATAATCGCCCACGACGAAATACTTTCCCGCGATCGCGACGGGTATTGCTTCGGCTGTTTCCATTGTTCCTACTGTCTATTTGTTTCGAAAATGTAAGATAAATCTGTAAAAGAACACCCGGAAACCCTACCGCATTTTTTGGCGACGGTCAACGGCGCAGGCTTCGAAAGTCGCACGATAGACGGTGGAATCGTTCATTCCGGAGTGGAGTATCGCGTATCGACCGCGTACGATTGCCGACCAGGCGACTGCGAATATGAACGACTCCGGAAATAAAATCAGGCACCCGTTGGGCGTGCCTGATTCTTCAGCCGCTTAATTGCTCCGATCGACAAGTTCGCCGGAGTAAATGACACCGAAATGCGGCTTATTCGGAACGTCATCGAGTGCTCCGACGTAGGCATCTCTTCCCACGTTCTTCGCGACATCACGGGGCTGCCCCGAAACCTGACGTGACGGAACATCGACATGCATCGGCATGTTGCTGTCTCGAGCGTCTCCCCCGTGGCATCCCCCGGACAACGGCATATCCCCCGTGCGAGGCCTGTATAGCCCCTGACTCAGGCTTCCCCAGACGCGTCTGACCGAGGCCAAGGTGACCGCTCTCATCGAAATCACGACGCAACCCGATTCTTCGTGCCTCGTCACATCCACCATCACGTTGCCGACCCGATACTCTCCGGATTCGATCGGGAGATGCAATCCGACTTTGAAATCCGCTCTCACGTATCTCACTATCCGTCCGCCGAGGTCTCCCGGTACACCGCCCAGTTCCTCCGCCTGTTCATCCAAGAAGGAATCAAGTGCGACGTACGGGCCCGCGGCACCGTTGCAACGGACAGGAATCCGCAATCCCGGACCGAGGGTGAGATAAGCTGAGTCGGATTCCGTATCCTCTCCATACATGCCTCTTTTTTTCGCGATACTGATGCTAAGATACAGTTTCACCTGCACCGGCTCTTTTCCCATATGTTTCGTGCTCCCTGCGTTTTGTAATGAACGAAAAATCCGCCGAGACGACGGATTTCGATAGTAACATCTTTTCGATATACCGTCAAGATTTCGGAAAAACCCTCTTGGAAAGGCGTATCAGCGGGTATGCCAGGGCCGACCCCCCGAGCGCGGTCAGGAGCTGAAGCCAGCCGAACATCGTGACGACGGTCGCGGCAAGCGGCGTACCGGAGAAAATGGTCCCCGCGGCAGTGAACGCGACCAAGGCGAGGAAGGCGGCCTTGAGGAGACTGCCGATCGCGACCGACAGCACGTACTTCCCGTATTTTTGCTGCACGGTGGCGATCGAAGCGACAAGGATCGCGTTCCCGATCATGATGAACGGGACCAAAATGGCGAACGCCACGGGCAGCTGTCCGCGAAGGAGTGCGATCAGGCTCGGAATCGCGGCCAGGAGAAGCGATTCCCACCCGAAACCGAAGAAGATCGCCGCGAGCACGAGTGCCATGTTCACGAATATGCCGGTCACGGGCTGCGCGAGAAAGAGCGGCGACACGACGACGGTCGCGACCAAAAAGGCCGCTTTCGCGATGGTCGCCGTCTTGCCGTCCGTGAGGGACGCGACCGCGGTCTGTTCAGAGTTCATAGGGTTCCTTTGAATTGGTTAGCGTACGGATGACCTTTCGTCGCTTCTTCGCATAGGTCGTGTGGAGAATCTTTTTCCGCGTCTCCTCGTCCGAGAGGTGGTCGCGGTAGATATCCGCCACGGCCTTGTTCTCGTGCGCGCGGCGCATCGTCTTGTCCTGGTCGATCTGATACAGCGCCTGCGCCCGTTTCCAGACCGTTTCCTTGGACGCCGGCATCGGCTGTCCGCCTCCGCCCACGCACCCGCCGGGACAGGTCATGACCTCGACCGCGTCGTACGCGTGCGGGTCCGTCTTCAGTTCCTCGAGGATGGTCCGCGCGTTGTGGAGACCGCTCACCACGACGAGCTTCACCGTCCTGCCATCGATATCGAGCTCCTTGCGTTTGATGCCGTCGTGCCCGCGGATCTCGCGTACCGCATCGTCGGGAATATTCTCACCCGTCGCACGGAAGTACGCCGCCCGCAGCGCCGACTCGAACACGCCGCCCGAGGATCCATAGATGACGCCCGATCCCGACGGGTCGCCGAGCGGGTCGTCCGCCGGTTCCGGATCGACGCGGCCGAGGTCGATACCCTTCTTCTTGAGCAGCCGGGCAAGCTCGCGCGTCGTGAGCACCCGGTCGACCGGATAGAGTCCGTCGACCTTCAGTTCCTTGCGTCGCACCTCGTATTTCTTGGACACGCACGGCATGATGGACACGACCACGATGTCCTCGACCGCACGCCCGATACGCTCCGGCAGCATCTTCTTGATGATGCCGCCGAGCATGATCTGCGGTGAGCGCGACGTCGCGAGGTTCGGCAGGAATTCGGGATAGAAAAACTCGACGAACCGCACCCACGATGGACAGCACGAGGTCATCGCCGGCAGGTTCTTGCCGCTTTCGAGCCGCTCCAGCAATTCGCCCGCCTCTTCGGTCGTGGTGAAGTCCGCTCCGAACGCGGTATCGAAGACGTAGTGAAATCCGGCCTTCCGCAGCGCCGCCGCGAGCCGGTCGGTGACGATCTCGCCGGGCTGATAGCCGAATTCCTCGCCGATACTCGTCCGGATGGACGGCGCGAACTGCGCGACCATGACCTTGCTCCCGTCCTCGAAGAGTTTCTCCAGCTCCTCGAATTCCCCCACTCCCTCGATGGCGCCCACGGGACAATGGGTGACACACTGCGCACAGTTGATGCATTCCTTGGTCCGGTCGTCGGTAAGTTTCATCTTGCCGTCCTCGCGCATCTCGAGGAACCCCGTCGGGCACACGAGCGTGCAGTTGCCGCACCCGATACACTTCGTCTGATCGAAGACGACCGCCCCGGATTGGAGTATCCTGTCCTCCTCGCGGCGTTTCGCCACGGGCTTCGCCTGAAACTCGCGCACGAGCTCGAGCAGGTGGCACTTCTGGAGAAACACGCAGTCGTCACACTCGAGCAGATGCCGCCCGAGGATGGTTTCGAGGTTCTTCTTCCGCTCGCCGATCAGGTCCAGGGACTCGGTCGTTATTTCCATGCCCGCTTCGGCCGCCGTGGCGCACGCGCGCACGAAACCGTCGCGTCCCGCGACGGAGACGACACACATGCCGCACGTTCCGGACGGCGGCAGGTCCGGATGATTGCACAATGTCGGGATCGCGATGCCGTTCCGTTTCGCGGCCTCGAGGATGGTGGTTCCTTTCTCGACCGAGACTTCGCGTCCGTTGATGGAAAACGTGACGATATCCATTGGTATGTATTTCTCCCTCAGTATACCGCGAACCGCGGATAGACGGAAGCGGATTATTCATAAGAAAAACCGACCGTCATACAGACCGGCCGGCATTTTTCAACTTCATGGAAAGCTCAGAGCGCTTTCCGTTCAGTGACGTCCGCAGCCTCAAGAATCGCATTCATCATCGGGAACCGAAGCAGCGGATTCGAGTCCCTGCCGTTCACATCCCCTTCGCGTGCCAAGGTGAGCAACTCTTCCGGCGTACCGGAAAAATGTTCATATCGCGCGATGAGACCCCTCTGCCACTCGGCGACTTCCGAAGGAGGAACCCAGTGGAATAACCGCTCGCGGGCCCTGTCCTCGGTACCGCCACGGCTAAGCCTTTCGAACAAAGCGCGTGCTTCCGTTCCGAACGATATGCCTCTGAATATCACGTCATCTTTCCCCAGATCATTTTTCTCCAGATCATTTTTCTCCAGATATTCTCCGGAAATCACGTTCTCATGGAGTAGTTTCGAAAGCAGCAATTGAAAGACGTCGAAACCGATGGCTTCTTGATCGAAAGCGAGACATCTTTCTTTCCACTTGTCCGTATCCTCGACAAATACCCCGTCTTGGCGACCGGGAATGCGATTGACATACGTCTCATATCGGTTGCCAAGCAACCGGAAGCCGCACATAAGATACTTTCCGAACTCCATTCCTAATTCGCATGAATTCTCGGGACAGTAGGCGAGCACGAAATAGTTGTTTCTGAAACCGGTCTGTTTGAAAACGCGTGACAGGTCCCGCCGCCACGGATTCACCGAGATCGGCAAACGGACGATTATCGGACCGCCCGGATTTTCCCGGTACGATTTTTCGATGCCCTCATAATAGCCGATGATGCCCGGCAGCTCGGATTTCTGCCGATCGCTATACATCGCCCGGCAGTATTCCCCGATCGTCCGTGGTACCTCTCTTTTCTTTGCTTTCGTCATGTCACCTCCATGGAATGGTTTGAAAAGGACTTCGTGCGCATCATAGGGGAAAGAGTGTCGGATTGTCAAAAGAGACGGCCGGAACCCCTCGAAGACGAAAAAAGACACCGCGGTTCACGGTGTCTTATGAGATGTCGGACTATCTGACGTATCCGACAAAAGTGACTCGGACAGCCCGGGATGGGATGCCGTCATCTGCCGGATGACCCGCTTCGAATCCGCATGGCGAGCCGCGACGGCATCGAGGCAGGAATGGGATCGGTCCGCCCTGGCACATCGTCCCTGACCCGAGAAGGCGCACCGGCTGACGCGTTCGCCCGCCGCGCGACGCTCCCGCAGTTCCGCCGCGTGCCTGGCTTGGTTCCGCAAAGCCGAAAGAAGGATCTGTTCCTCCGCCTGTCGTATCGTATGCATGGATATCTCCCGTTTTCTTGTTGGTAAGGTAGGTTCGTATCCGTATGTTAGTGTATTATATAC
>DATMYW010000048.1:0-13899 GCA_035560715.1 Candidatus Fimivivens sp.
CGAGCGCACAGAGAAAACCCCCGAAAGGGGGTTTTATCGCGCGAGGAGCAAGCGAACGATTTCGCTTGCGTCAGGAATCGGACGCCGGAACGGTTTTCCGAGCCAGAAAAACCGTGAGGCGGTGCCTAACCCGAGTCGTGCGACGGCACGACGAGAGGTGAAGGAGATTCCTGCCACGTCGCTTCTCAGCAACGTGGTAAACCAAGCGCACCCTTTTTTCAAGTTCCCATCTCTTCACCCCGCTCCCCCTCTCAGGGGGAGCTCCGTCGTGTGCGACGGTGAGGGGGTTCTTCCACATCCATACCCCTTCATCGGCCATTTCCCTGAAACTAAGTTTTCCACAAAAGAGAGTCTTCGGAAAGCCTCGTTTTTGTTCCCAATTTCAGATCATTGACTTTTATCAGTCTTTGTGCTACTATTATCCGCATCAGACACATATCAGCAACCTTAAAATAAGCAGCCATGAACATATGGAAGTTTCTTTCCGGCTATGTAAAAATCGCCGCGCCTCTTGGAATTATCTGCATCGCCGCAGCGATATTCGGCTCACCTGACGAGCCGAAGACTGCGTTCATCACAGGAATTTTTTTCCTGGTAACGTCAGGACTCGCATATATCTTTTCAAAGAAATCGCCTGAACCATAACAAACCTCCCTTTCCTTATCGTCGCGGCCGGGACCATCGTCGTCCTGTCAATTCTCGTGAGATCCGGAATCGCACGGGATTTCATCCGACTCCTTCTCGGAGTCGAAGACGGCCGGAAAACCGTCGTGACGCGATCGACCTGCATGGTCATCGCGATCGCGGCGATCATCGGATACATCAACATCGTGCCGTAGACGACCGACAAGCCCCATCGTGCAATCACGATGGGGTCTTGCTTTTTCCGTCCGGTGTCCGGCACCTTTCGTCGCGATGTGTCTTACCGGTTGCATTCGTGTTAGCAGATACCGACTCTTTTGAGGTTTCCGGCGATTAACACGGAGCCGTCTTGCATGTTTCCATTGTCCCGTCGGAAACTTCGTCAATTTAACACCTACGCATCATGACAACGACCGCTTCACGACTCAAAATAGCCGACAGGATCTTCTTCATCGGCGGGGCGATCCTGCTTCTTGTCCTGGCCCTTGTCCATCCCGCCCCGACCTTCCTGGACGCCATCGCGGCATTCTGTTTCAGTCTGCCTCCGATCATCCACATCATCATTCGTCTCGGATTCGGAATCAAAGACAGTCTCGGACACGTCTGGCACAAATATGCGATTGCCACCCTCGGCATCCTGGCCATCCTCAAACTCGCGCACATTTTCTGACCGCATTCTCTCCCGAAAGCCCAGGCAACCGCTCGGGTTTTCCTTTTTTTACTTGCCCATTTCAACGAAGTATCCTATCCTGAAGCGGTTCCTGTTTCGTCGGTCAGTCGACGGTTGTCGGTTGTCCGTTAGAAGATGTCGGTTTGTCATGTCCGTCTCCATAGCTCAACGGATAGAGCGTAGGCCTCCGAAGCCTGAGATTGAGGTTCGATTCCTCATGGGGACACCACGTACAATTCGCTTCACTCATCACGTGGCGCGGCCTCGTAGGATTCGCTTTGCCCGAACGCGCGCAGCACCTGTGCTGTTTTGCATTTGCCTAAATTCCGGTTCCCGTGTAGATTCAGAGCGTCAGAATATCGTCCACCTTAACAACCCACTACCATGAATATCAGCCGAAGCGAAAAACCGTTCATTACGGTCCATGTGACATACGACAAGGAACTTGAAGCCAGAGATCGAGAGACGCTGGCCGATGCGTTGAGAAGATTCACGCTCGAATCCCCTACCCATCCAGTCGTTTCCTTTTTTTTCCCGAACAGCGGCGACGCGGTGTTCCTGAATATCGAGGGGAAACTGACCGGACTTGAAACCGTCGACCAGTGCGTCATCGTCGATCTCGACGGAACGGAAAAGGAGACGGCGCTTCAGGAACTGCTCAGCGCCCTCAAGTTAACCGAAGTCCCGATCATCGACGAACGTTTCCCGATGAGCCAGGACCTGTTCATACGCCTGTTCATCCCCTGGCACATCAGTAATTTAATCGACCCCGTCCAGCAGTGGCGCCTCAGTCGTTTCAAACAGGAAACCGAACGCAACGGCTATCCTCACGGAGCACCCTGCGACACCGAGGAAGCACTCGACGAAGAAGTAAGGAAATATACCGAACAGGAAAACGACACCGTCATCGGCAGATTGTGACAATGGCCCCGATATCTCCGGCAGGAACCCATTCCATTCCTGCCGGGCTTTTTTTCTCGCACGTGGCGTCACTCGGAATTCTAGCCGGAGCAGTAGACGGACGTGCCGCCCGTATGGTTCCATGGCCTCATCGAAGCAACCGTCACCTTTACAATACCACCGCCATGACCACGATCACCGCCATTCCCAAGACGACACTCACGTTCTATATCTGCCTCGTCGGAGCCGCATTGCTCGGACCGATCATCATCTTCAATCACTCCGTCCCGTTGTTCCTTTCGATCCTGTTCGCCGCCTGCTGCACGGCGCTCGCGGCCGCTAACGCGACCCGGCCGCTTCAGACCTACCGCGACACGATTCGCATCGTGCTCATCTCCATGCCCTTGGGGGTCGGCATCGCAACCTGGTCGTCCATTTCCACCGGCAACCGCCGGTGGGAAATCAGAAAGCCCGCCACTCCCGCGGGCTTTTTTTTCTGCCCGGGCCCTGCTATGCTTCCTCTATGCCGATACTCTCCGTCGAAACACCGCTCGAAACGCTCCCCGCGTTCAAGAAATCCGTCCTTGCGAAACTCCACAAGCGGGGCCTCTTCACCGTGGGCGACCTTCTGCGACACCTCCCGCGCGCATACGAGGACTATTCCGTCATCCGCCCCATCGGGGAGCTTTCAGTCGGTCAGCTCGCGACCGTCGAAGGCCGGGTCAAGCGTCTCTCCGCCGGCAAGACCTACCGCAAACAGGTCTTCCTCACCGAAGCCGTCATCGGGGATGAGACGGGCGAGGTCCGTGCCGTCTGGTTCGGGAACCGCTTCATCGCGCAGACCCTCTCCGAAGGCGCGCGCATCCGCCTCTCCGGATCGGTATCCGAGGACGGCAAGGGACTCCTCTTCCAGACGCCCGACTATGAGCGCGCCTCGCGCACGGCCACCCATACCGCACGTCTCATCCCCGTCTATCCGGAAGCGGGCGGCATCAGTTCGCGCTTCTTCCGCTGGCAGATCGTCGAGCTCTTCAAGAAACTCTCCGACATCCCCGATCCGGTTCCGGAAGATATCGTGAAGCGGCTCCATCTGCCCACGCTTCGCGCAGCGCTCCGCTACGTTCACCTCCCCAAGAACGACGAGGAATGGCGGCTCGCGCGCAAGCGCTTCGCGTTCGACGAGATGTTCCTCTTCCAGCTGAAGGCGCTCGAGGCGCAGGCGCTCTATGATTCGTCGTCCGCGATTCCGATTCCCGACGCGCACGTCGCGACAGAAACGTTCCTCTCGAAGCTGCCTTTCACGCCGACCGATGCACAGCACCGCGCCATCACGGATATCATCAAGGACCTGTCCGCGTCGCGACCTATGAACCGTCTCCTCAATGGCGATGTCGGTTCAGGGAAGACCATCGTCGCGGCAAGCGCCGCCCGTGCCGTCGCACGGGCCGGATACCAGGCGGCCATTCTCGCTCCGACCGAAGTACTGGCCAGACAGCATTGGGAAAGCCTTTCCAAACTGTTCGCCGACGAGCCGTTCACGATCGCGCTCCTGACCCGAGAATACCGATACCTCGGGCGCGACACGGCAAGCAAAGTCACACTCGGAAAAGCGATCGAGACGGGTATCCCGAAGATCATCGTCGGAACCCATGCGATTTTGCAGGAGGGCATCCGGTTCCACGACCTCGCGCTCGTCGTCGTGGACGAGCAGCACCGCTTCGGCGTCGAGCAGCGTGCCGAACTCCAGACACGCGCGAGCGGACTCGACGACGGTGAACCGGAGCGGATTCCCCATTTTTTGACCATGACCGCGACCCCCATCCCGCGAACGCTCGCACTCGCCTTCTTCGGAGACCTTTCCCTTTCCGTCCTCGACGAGATGCCGGCAGGCCGTCGACCGATCGAGACCAAGATCGCCCGAAACAATGCCGACCGCGAACTCGTTTACGGATTCGTCCGTTCGGAAGCGGCGAAGGGACACCAGACCTTCGTCATCCTGCCGCTTGTGGAGGAAAGCGAGGCGCTCGAGGACGTGAAATCAGCAACCGCTGAAGTCGAACGGCTGCGTGCCGACGTGTTCCCGGATCTCCGAGTCGGCCTGGTACATGGCCGCATGAAAGCCAAGGAGAAGGAAGAAGAAATGAGGAAGTTCCGCGACCGTGAAACCGACGTGTTGGTCGCGACGGCCGTCGTCGAAGTCGGCGTCGATATCCCGAACGCGACCGTCATGATCATCGAGAACGCGGATCGGTTCGGTCTCGCGCAACTTCACCAGTTCCGGGGTCGCATCGGCAGAAGCGAGAAAAAATCGCATTGTTTCCTTTTTCCCGGCGACGGAGCCGCCGAGAACGCTCGCCTCGAAACGCTCGAAAAGAGTGCGAGCGGATTCGAGATTGCCGAAGCCGACCTCGCACTGCGCGGTCCCGGCGCGTTTTTCGGCACCCGTCAATCGGGCCTGCCAGATATCGCCATGGAAAACCTCACGAATCTCCGCCTCGTGGAAATAGCCCGCGCGGAGGCGGGAGACCTCCTCGTTTCCGACCCTTCGCTCGAACAGCATAGTCTTCTCCGAGACGAGCTCCGCCGCTTCGAAGAAAAAATTCATATGGAATAGGTCGGTTATGGACAGGTAACCCGGCATGCTCTACTCTTCTCTTTACAAGCATCTTAAATAACCGAAGACAAAGGAGGGTTCATGTGCCTCGATATCACCAGCTTGTCGGCCGAAGAACTCCGACAATTTATTGCCAGTTTCCGAATCCAACTCCCGAAAGACGCCAGCCCTCTCGAACCGCCCGATAACGCATGGAACGGCTATTGGAAACACTGTTCCGTCTGCAGATTCGAACACCTCTTCCCTGGTTCCCCTCAAGGAGACCCGGCGGTACCGTATTGTCGCCACTGTAGCGGAAAGGTCATCTGGAAAAGGCCGCAGGATATCCACATCATGTCCGAACCGGAACTCAGAGAATACTTCACACAACTGGATCGCCGCCTGAATCGGACGGTTTTTCCGAAGAGTTCCCGTACGAGTAATTACTTCAAGGAGTGCGGCCTGTGCGAATATCGATTCCTCCGCCCGAGAAGAGGAGACTTGTTGCCGGATAATTATTGCGAACATTGCGGATCGAAGATCATCTGGCCGACATAGTCACGATATTTCGACCAAGAAAAACGTTCCGAACCGGATACGTCGCTCAGACGACGTATCCGGTTTTTTTCGAGGCATGAACCGGCTACAAGAAAAATGGCTTCGGACTCCACTATGTTATAATGAGGGGGAAATCTATACTTGTAAGTCCGCGAACACGGCGATTCGGACTGGACGCACGATGTGTATGGGAAACTCCATCCGATCGCGATTATCGAATATTCCGGCTTCCTCCTCTCACTCATAATCCTCTTCTTCTCTGTCCGATAAGCCGGATTCGCGCGCTGCAAACACACATCAGGACGAAACAACTATGGAAACATCCGTTATCATCAGGACGAAGAACGAAGAAAAATGGATTGGGAAAGTCCTTGAGATGCTGGAACGACAGACATACCGAGACTTCGAGATTATCATCGTCGATTCCGGATCGACGGATAGGACACTCGACATTGCGGAAAAGCACACTGACCGGATCATCCGGATTCCGCCGGAGGAATTTTCCTATCCGCACGCACTCAATGTCGGATGCAAGGCGGCACGTGCCGAGAAATATTTTCTCTTCCTGAGCGCTCATTCGCTCCCGGTCTCTGAGGACTTCATACGGATAGGCGTCGAGGACATGAAAGAAGATGTCGTCATGGGAACCTATGGTCCGATAAACGCGCTCCCCGACGCAAGTATCTCGGAGAAGTTCTATTTCGACATCATCGGACCCACACTCGATTTCTTCACTAAGGAAAAAATCAGGTTCTCGATGGCTCGCATGGGTGTACTCGGTTTTACGAACGCCCTCATCAGAAAAGACCTCTGGGAACGACAACCCTTCGACGAAGACTACGGAATGGGTGGCGAAGACCAGCAGTGGATGGACCATTGGGCGAAACGCGGCTTTGTGGCGTTAAAAGACAAACGCTTCAAAGTTCGACACTCACACGGTTTACGGCTATTCGCCTTCATACGACAATGGGTCCATTGGGCACAGGTTTCAAAACCGCTTCCGTTTTCCAAATCGCCTTTCAGGAACTGAAGTATGAAAAGACTCGAATTCCCGAATGGATTCCTCTGGGGCGCCGCCACGTCGAGCTATCAGGTCGAGGGCAACATGCATAACGAATGGACCGAGTGGGAGAAGACAAGCGCCGAGAAACGCGCCAAGGAATCACGCGAGGAAAGTTGGCACGATTCCTGGCGAGGATACGGCAAAAAGGAACGCAATCCGGCATTCTCCAAGGAAGCATCCGATCCGAACAACTACTTCTCCGGCGCGGCTGCGGACCACTACAACCGATACGAAGAGGACTTCGATATTCTTCAGGAACTCCATCTGAACACGTACCGGTTCTCGATCGAATGGTCGCGGGTCGAGCCGGAAGAAGGAGTCTTCAACCAGGAAGCGATCGACCATTACAAGGCCATGGTCGTATCACTTCGAAAGCGCGGCATCGAACCCTTCGTCACCATCTGGCATTTCTGGCTCCCCGTCTGGGTCGCCGAGAAAGGCGGCGCGGCATCGCAGAAATTCCCGGAATGGTTCGCGCGATATGCCGAACGTATGGCCCGGGAATTCGGAGAGAGCGTGACGTTCTACGTCACCATCAACGAGCCGGACATCTATACAAGCCTCTCCTATCTCCTCGGATTCTGGCCGCCTGAAAAGAAAAGTGTCTTCGGGCACTTTCATGCGTTGGAAAACGTCCGGAGAGCCCACAAGTTTGCCTATCCGAAAATGAAGGCGGCCGCGCCGCACTCGAAGATCGGCATCACCAAGCAGTTCATGCACTTTGTCGTCCTGCATAAGACGCCCTGGAATCTCGCAGCCCGTCGATTCGCCGACTGGTGGTGGAACATCTCGCTTGTCCATGCGCTCGAGGGCTACCAGGACTTCATCGGCTTCAACTACTACCAGAAGAAGATCATCGGCAAGGATACGCGGGACCAGTCCGCGATCCTCCACACCGATATTTCCTGGGAGTACGATCCTGAGTCCATCTACGACGCCCTTCTCGCCGCGGGGCAATACGGCCTCCCGATCTACATCACCGAAAACGGCCTCGCCGACGCGACCGACCGACTGCGCGGTCGTTTCCTCATCGAGACGCTCACGTCCGTCCATCGCGCGATACAGGAAGGCGCCGACGTGCGCGGATACATCCATTGGTCGCTCCTCGACAACTTCGAACTCGACAAAGGATTCTGGCCGCGGTTCGGCCTCGTGCATGTCGACTACGCGACGCAGAAGCGCACCATCCGCCCCAGCGCCCGTCTCTACGCGAGGATCGCCGAGACGAATGTCTTGGAAATCGATAAATAACGTGTAAGAAAAGACCATGGAAAATATCATTCAGAAAGCGCGGGATGAATTCGAAAAGATGATCGATGATTTCGGATCCGATCCATACCACCTGACCCCTCATGTTCCCGAAGTCGAACGGTGGGCGAGGCATATGCTCGAAAAACATCCGGGGGCGGATACAGAAGTCGTCCTTTTGTCGGCATGGCTACACGATCTCGGTCACTATCCCATCCCGACGGATGTAGATCATGCGATCAGGGGCGAACAACGGGCGAGAGATTTTTTGGAACGGGAAAAGTATCCCGAAGACAAGTTGGATAAGGTGCTCCATTGCGTGCGATCGCACCGATGCAAAGATGTCATGCCGGAATCGATGGAGGCGAAAATCATCGCCTTCTCCGATTCGGCAAGCCACATGACCGATTCCATATATTTCGATATGGCAAAAGACGATAAGGAAAAGGGAACGAAGTTAAGGGTATATGAAAAAATGGAACGTGATCTGAGGGACCTATCCGCATTTCCCGAAGAAAAGAATAAGCTTATTGACTTGTATGAGGCATGGAAAACGCTGTTGGAAACGTATGAGAGACTCGACCTAAAATGAGAACACAATTCCATCAGGAATCGAAAAGGGAGACGATCATTGATAATATTCCGGACAGATTCCCTGATATGAAGTGGAAAATGCCGCCAGACATAAAGATATATGAGGCCCTCGGTTGTATCGCCGACAGCAGGATCGTCATATCCGACAACACCGGACGGGTCTGTTCCTCCTCAGGAAACAAGTCATATTCCGTTTCGTACGACCCTGAAAAGAATGCGATCATGGCAAACGACAACGGATCCTATTGGCAAGGGTATCTCGGGTACCCGTCCATAGCGTATCTTATGCGAAAAGGAAAAATCACCTTCGATGAAACATGCTCGGACGCGTTGAAAGGGATTCCATGGAAGAATCTCAACACAACGTACAAGAATGATTTTGACAAGACGACCAGGCACGTCCAAGAGATACTGGAAGACTACGGGATCTCGAAGAAGGATTTTCTTCACGAAATCGAGAGTATCCGTTCGCAGATCAAAAGGCTGGATATCTCGCTACTGGGAAAGAAGACGATACCTCCCGAAGGCTACTGAACGATCGGATGACGCCATCCTGATATATGGAGACGAAAAACCGGGCTATCATTCGATAGACCCGGCTTTTTGATGGAACGATTATTTCCTCGACAGGAAAGCCGCGAGATCCGAAGCGAGCCTTTTTCCGAGAGCCGTGCCTTCCTTCGTCCTGTATTTCCTGGCGATTTCGATCTGAATGACGTTAACCCCGAACAGATTCGAGTACCGACTCGTCGTGAAGCCGCCGTTCAACGCATCCGGCCGGCTATCGATCGTTCTTTCGGAAGGAAGGAATACGCGATAACCGAGAGATGCGAGAAACTCAGCGAGATTTCTGTCCGGCTCACCGTAACGAATCGATGAGCGATTGTTCGTACCGAGAACGATGTCGTACCCTTCCGGCGGGGCATACCGCGGTTGATCGCCGAAGCCGTGAACATCAAGTAACAGGCACTGCTCCTTGCCGTGACTCCCTATGGCCGTTTGTAGCAGGCATTCGATATTCCGGTGATACGTCTCATACGGAACCCGGAGCGCCGTATCTTCCAGGGCGTGTTCGTACGACCGGTTGTAATCGACGAATCCGCGAGGAATCATGCCCCTGATCGCATTCGCAGGACAGCCTATCAGGATATCCCTCACCAGAGGCCACACGTTCGAATCCCTCAGGGTCAACCCCTTTTCACGCGTATTTAACAGACCTGACAAAGCGCCGTTTGGCAGTCCGTCATGAGGTACACTTATCACGATCGGAGAAGATACCACGCTCTCGACGACCATACAGAAGCACTCCTGTCTGATCCCGTATTTTTCATTGCCGACTTTCATCACCCCTCCTGGTTGATTTAAGGAACCGAAAACCGCCCGAAGGCGGCATATTGAAAAGACAACGCTACGCCTTCGATCATGCATGAAAAAGCGTTTCTCGGACGAAACCCGACCAGGTTTTCAGACGTCGATTATGAATCATATGTGGTACGACGGTGAGAGGGAACGCCTGACAACAGTATCAGAAGCATCGTGGTAAATCAATATTGACATTCGATCCGCCCCAGCGCCCGTCTCTACGCGAAAATCGCCGAGACGAATGCTTTGGAAATAGAAAAGGGAGACAATCATTGATCGCTCCCTTATTCATTCGATGAGAAGACTGACTTTCGAAATCACGCAACCGCACATTTGGGCGATTATCCTTCGCAGACTGCACTCCGGCGTCTCACACATGTCCAGAAAAGTCACAGGCATCTCCTGAGACAACGCCGCATATCGCTCGATTTCCCGATACGCCCTATCGGAACGGCAGATCTCCGCCCGATACAGTTCCTCGAAACTTCTCCACCCGATCGTCCCTTTCGAGTACAGGTCCAACCGAAGGCGTGAGGGCCGTAGCGACGCCGCTTCTTCTTCGTACACAAGCGTCGGCAAAATCAGATTCGAAAAAACGTCGACGCCGAGCACTCCCTCAAATCCGAGAATCAGGACCCGCATTCCGTCATCGGGAGACGGGTACGTTCGCACCGATTTTGTCTGGATCATAACTCCCTCCCGTTCTGTTAAGCGGCCACTTTTCCGACAGGATATAATAACACCTTTCAATAAAAATAGCAAGCATCCTCCAGCAGAGGGGCGCTCTTCTTTCGGCCATTCCCGCGCCAGCCTGCAACGATGAAAATCTTCGGACAGGAAGGCGGGAGTCGTCATGAAAAATACGGACGAAAAAGGAAGCGGATTAAACGCTTCCTTTTCTTGACTACGCGATGGCGATTTCGAGATCCGGAGCGAGTCGCTTGCAGACCTCGAGCAGGATGCGCCGGTGACAGTTTTCCGGGGATTCCTCGACACAGAGCACCGTCACCGTAATGACGCGGGCCAACCTGATCAACCGTTCCACGGCCGCAGACGCCTCCGGATCGTTCTTCAGCTTCTCCCGGTACCGTCGCTCAAACGTTTCGAAAAGGATATCCTTCCTCAGATATGGTCCGAGCACTTTCTCATCCGGAGCAAGCGACCGCCACCATTGACCGTATGACACCTTCGGGACGATATCCGCATCCGGCGTGACACCGTCATTCATCGTGTGGCGGCTCATGATGGAAATTCTGAGTCCATCGGTCGGCTCCATCGGCGCCTTTATGCATTTCGTACGAAGCATTGCCCCTCCTCTTTCAAGTGATTGATAAATGACAAACCCTGCACTGAATGTACCCAATTATCGGGAAGAGTCAACCCGACAGTACCGTGTGTCTTGATTTTTCGGACGCCTTCGGGTACAGTTCGGAGAGCAGGTTTGGTCCCTGTTCGTTGTTTAATCAGTAACATTCGATTGTAACATACGACTTTCGACTCATTATTGGCCCGTTCGTCTAGTGGTCAGGACATCAGGTTTTCATCCTGGTAACAGGGGTTCGATTCCCCTACGGGCTACAAAAAGACATAAAGACTCCCCCTCGTTGGGGGTCTTTATGTTTTCTACCGACGCAGGGGGATCGAAGGGCGCGAGTAGGAAGCGAACGATTTCGCTTTCTGTGTGTAGCGCCCTGGCTCCGAGTCGGAGCGAGGAGGATTCCCCTACGGGCTACAAGGAAACGAGAAGCTCCCATCTTATGGGAGTTTTTCGTTTTTCTCGGACTACGGACTCTGTAAAGCATTCTAAATTCTGCCGATAAACCCGCATGTGATCCCGCTCGAACTGAAAACAAACCCCGGCCTGATCCGTAGGACCGGTATCGACACTTGCGTTCCCGCGGAATATGGTCTATACTGGATTTATCCTGAGGATCAGTTACCGCCAGGAACAGAAAAGCGCCGAAAGCGCTCTTTTGATTTGTCGATAGGGTCCGTATCCTGGAAACGGCGAAAGCCGGCAGGGACGGAAAGTTCGTTAACAAAATAATTCGTAATGAAACGTTTACTCATAGTGCTCGCCTTCTCATCAATCAGTACGACATCTTTCGGAGCCTCTCCCAGACAGCATGGGATGCCTCAGCCACAGACGATAACGGTATCGGAAGCCCCGAAAGCGGTCGAGAAAACGGATGCGGAAAAGGGCGAAGATCATCTTCGGAAGATATGTGCACAGGGGAAATCCGCGCTCAAAAACCGCGGGGTCGTCTCCCGAGCATTCCCGGGTCAGTCCGTTTGCACGGCCATTCCCGACGACCTGCCGAGAACGATCATCGCCGCGGAACATATCTGGATACCGGAAAAAAAGCGTGGCGAAACGTCGACGTCGGTCGTGAACAGCGTCCTATCAAAAATCGGACGCCAGGGATCGCGCGCCTACGCGGGAGACAGGTCCAGAACGGAAGCGACCGGCCTGGCTCAGATACAGTCGGGTTCCTATCATCTGCTCAGAAGGCGCTATCACGAAGCGAGGCTCAATCCTTCGTTTCAGGCCGGTATGACCGACCAGACGAACGTGGTGGCCGCCATCTATCTGCATTGTGACGCCGCCCTGGCGATCCTGACGGAACGTCAACGCGCCGCGCTCCTGCGCTCACCGAACCTCATGCGACGATACCTGGTCGCGGCATACAATGCCGGGGCCGGAAAAGCCAGAGCAGCACTCGAATCCGGCTCCCTCGTACGCATGGATGAAAGGCGCCTTCCAAGGGAAACCCTGACGCACCTTGAGAAGGGCCGAATGTACCTCGCTGTCGCCGCCGGATAGAAGACTGGAAGACGTGACACCTGCAACGGGTGCCGCGTCTCTTTTTTTAGGCGAAGAGCGGACGTCCTTTGCCTTT
Source organism: Candidatus Fimivivens sp. (assembly GCA_035560715.1). Classification (GTDB taxonomy): domain Bacteria; phylum Patescibacteriota; class Minisyncoccia; order Moranbacterales; family UBA1568; genus JAAXTX01. The sequence goes on from DATMYW010000048.1 coordinate 12,531, forward strand.
TTGGGGAAATCCACCTAGAGTGAATGAAAGCCTATGCATTCGGAAACATCACTCAAAATCCTCGCGATCGAGACGTCGTGCGACGATACCGCGGCCGCGGTCGTCACGCTCATTGACGGCGCCCCGACCGTCCTGGCGTCGGTCATCTCCTCGCAGATCGAACTGCACCGGCAATATGGCGGAGTCGTTCCGGCACTCGCCGCCCGCGAACACGTGAAAAACCTCGTCCCCGTCATCAACGAGGCGCTCCATGTCTCCGGCATCGGACGAGACGGTATCGACGCGATCGCCGTCACGCAGGGTCCCGGTCTTATTCCGGCACTTCTCGCCGGCGTCTCGGGCGCGAAGGCGCTCGCGCTTGTCTGGCAAAAACCCTTGCTTGGGGTTCATCATATCGAGGGGCATATCTACGCGAACTTCGTTCGCGCAGATGAGTCGAAAGTCAAAAGTAAAAAGTTGAACGATTGCCCTGTGGTCGCATCTTCGCGACTGTACGGGGTCGAAAGTCAAGAACCGGAAACGACCGACGGAAACAAATCCCTCCCCCGGAGTACCGGGTACTCCCTTTCCGAAAGGGAGAAAACGGTGAAATTCGACATTGGAAATCGGAAATTGGAAATTGGAAATTCTTGCTTCCCTCTTCTCGCCCTGGTCGTCTCCGGCGGACACACCGAACTCGTACTGATGCGGGGTCATTTCGAATACGAGATACTCGGCCGGACCAAGGATGACGCCGCGGGCGAGGCGTTCGACAAGGTTGCCAAGATGCTCGGCCTCCCCTATCCGGGAGGACCGGAAGTCGCGGCACGGGCCGCGACAGTCACAAGTCATAAGTCGAACATCGACGAACCAACATCAGACATTGAAAATGGAAAATTGAAAATTTCGGATCAATTCCGTTTCCCCCGTCCGATGATCGATTCCGGCGACTACGATTTCTCATTCTCGGGACTCAAGACGGCTGTCTTGTACGAAATCCGCAAGACCGCGGAAGCAGATCGCGACGAAGTATTTGTGAACGGCATCTGTCATGCATTCCAAGAAGCCGTCGTTGATGTGCTCACTACAAAGACACGACGCGCCATCGAAGAATATGCGCCGGCAACGCTCGTCATCGCCGGCGGCGTCTCGGCCAATGTCGCGCTTCGCGAGTCACTTTCCGAAATGATCGATGAATTCCCCTCTACCAAATTTGTCGTCCCCGAATTTAAGTATTCCCTCGACAATGCGGCGATGATCGGTTCTGCCGCCATTCTCCGATATACCCATCTTTCGCCGGAACAAAAGGTGTCATTGAGGCAAAATGCGATCGACCTCGAACCGGACGCGAATCTATCGCTCACGAAGTGATACGGCAACGCGCCACTCC
>DATMYW010000049.1:0-17113 GCA_035560715.1 Candidatus Fimivivens sp.
ACGTTCAACATCAACCTATCAAACATCAACCAAGGAGGTCACCATGAAAAACAAATCTTTCTTTAATAATTTTTCAATCCGGTTCAGATTGAAAGGATTGCTGAATTTCGGAGTCGTCCACAAATGGCTCAGGGAAAGAAAAAGGATTGTCATGAATATTAAACCCAGAATTGTGGTCGCTATCATGAAAAAAGCACTCAGCATTACAAAATGGGCATTTCAGATATTCAAAGCCTTATCTCGATATTTGCACCGGCGCAGAAAAAATTACGGCATCCAAGAAAGAGAGTGGAATGCGCTCGCCACCCTTGATGCGGAGGTGTTTCAGGAAATAAAAACACTACACGAATATCTGATATGGTTCTACTGGGGCCGTTCCTATTACATGTTCGTATGGCACAGCCTGGACGATCTTGAAAAGGGAGTGGAGATGCACAGGAGTTTATCCCGATATCTTCTCTCCCAAAAACAAAGCGTTCAGATGTTCCATTGGGAAAAACTTTCCGACCTTCCTGAAGGGGAAAAGTATCGCCTTTTCAGAATACCCTGCGGCCACACTTATGGTCATCGTCCGATGTTACTCATCAATGAGTGCACTCTTGGATCGATTACATATCCAGGGCAAATGAAGGTACGGTTGCTCGTAATGAAAACAGAAGAATGGGATCAGGTTTCCCGCCCCAAAGAAGGGGACACGATCATGAGACAGGGGGACAAGTACGTTAAAACTGATAGGCCCTCCAAATAAGGCTATTCATTAACACAGCCCGGAACAAACATCAACCAAGGAGATTACAATGAAATACGTGATTCAATCGCTTAGTACATTCTTTGGAAAAATCCAGGCCCACCTGGCGAGATCGGCAGTATGGATTATCAGAGTACTATCAGGATATTTACGAAAGCAAAAGATGCATACGTTCGTATGGGAAAGACTTGCCGATCTCGAGGAAGGAGAAAAATACCGTCTTGTCGAACGTCTTCCAGTAAATCCATTCTTGCCTGATCGTCCGATGCTATTGATCGCTGAGCAGAGTCTGCTTGGTCCGTGGGTCTTATACGACACATGGGGAGCAGAAGTCCGATTGGTCATGATGAAGACATCGGAATACGACAGTGTGTCCAGTGTGTCCCGCCCCAACGAAGGGGACACGATCATGAGACAGAGGGACAAGTACGTTAAGACAGACTCTTCCAAGCTCTTTTCGTGAGCCGCGATTACGCACTATTGCCCAGAAGCACATTCTGGGCTTTTAATTATGGAATTTGTTACAGCAAAATTGGGTAATGGGAGTCCTCCGCGCTCCGACCCGCCTTGACGACGTGGCAGGCGCGGAGCCAGAGCGCGACACACAGGAAGCGAAATCATTCGCTTCCGACTCGCGCCCTTCTCCTCCCGTTCCCCATAAGAAGCAAATGAGGACCAAAAACGGATCCGAAGCGGGTAACGGGAGTCCTCCTCACCCATCCTGCATAAGCAGGACTCCTTCGGAGCCAGGGTTTCTGAAAAGCGAAATCGTTCGCTTTTCAGAATACCCTTCGACTCCCGTTACCCATAAGAAAGAAGAAGGGGCTCATATGAGCCCCTTCTTCTTTCCTTTGAGCGGGTAACGGGAGTCGAACCCGTATTTCGTCCTTGGCAAGGACGCGTAATAGCCGCTATACGATACCCGCCTTCGCGCTCCGCGCTTCGGCGTGGCAGGCCCGCTTTTCACCGATCTTCACCGTCAGTGGGACTGGCTGGATTCGAACCAGCGACCAAGCGGTTATGAGCCGCCTGCTCTAACCGCTGAGCTACAGTCCCGGCCGGAATTTGGCTTTAAATGGCTTTATACACCACTTATGCACCGCTTCCTGTGCCTGGGGACAGAATCGAACTGTCGACACGAGGATTTTCAGTCCTCTGCTCTACCACTGAGCTACCCAGGCGGAACACAGATATGAGTGTACTAGACTTTTCCTGACCCGTAAATACCCCGGTCGATTGTCTGTGGGCAATGGAGGACTCGAACCTCCGACCCCCTCGGTGTAAACGAGGTGCTCTAACCAACTGAGCTAATTGCCCATCCAAACTGGATTCGTCCCGCATACGCGGGACGCCCGGCGAATGCCCGGGCGAACCCCCGACCCCCTCGGTGTAAACGAGGTGCTCTAACCAACTGAGCTAAGCGTGCCTTGATTTCCACACCTCTCAAGTATAGGGCACGGAATCCAAATGGCAAGCAAAAGGAACAGGCCGTCCTGTTCCTTCGTTCCGTTGTGCCCAAGAGAGGACTCGAACCTCCAATCCCTTGCGGGAACTAGCACCTCAAGCTAGCGCGTATACCAATTCCGCCACCTGGGCATATATTTTCAAGTCCTGGACTCGCCCCGCATCCGCGGGGCGCCCGGCGAATGCCGGGCGAACCTCCAATCCCTTGCGGGAACTAGCACCTCAAGCTAGCGCGTATACCAATTCCGCCACCTGGGCAGGTGGGAAGGACTACTTCCCTGTTTCGTGTGACTTCTCAACGGTCTCTACCACCACTGGTTCCTCAGTGACCTCAGCCTCGACATCCTCGGCTCCCACGAGCTCCGCGACCGACACCGACTCAGCCTTCTTCCCCTTTCCGACCTTGAGCCCGACTTCCTTCAGTTTGCGGCGAAGGAGCTTCGCGGACTTGTCACGAACGAAATAGAGTTTCGAACGGCGGGAGCGCGTGCTTTTCACAACCTCGATCTTCTCGATGTTCGGGGAATGAATCGGGACGACAATCTCGACGCCGATCCCGAAGGAGACCTTTCGGACGGTGACGGTCGGAGACGAGCTCTGTCCCCCGCGCATCGCGATGACCATTCCCTGGAACACCTGGACGCGCTCCTTCCCGCCCTCGACGATCTTGCGGTGAATCTTGACCACGTCACCGGAATGAAGCACCGGGACGACCTTGGTCCGCTGTGCCATGTTGAATTCGATGAGATCTTTGTGCATACGGTTATTTGCCCTATTCCAAGCGGTTTCCGCCACGGAAAATCGGAATGATAGAAAAAAAGAATCAGTCCTCGCGATTGCGATTCGAAGCTTCCCCAGGATAACCCGGTTTTTCTACGACGTCAATACCTGAAATGAATTCCGCGAAGTCTCTGGGCAATGAGGCCTCGTAACTGCACAAACCGCCCTTGAATGGAAAGACTATCCGGGAAGCGTGCAATAATTGCCTTTTCGGCATCCCATCACGCCTCATCCGTCGACCTCCGTACAAATTATCTCCCAACACCGGGTGTCCGATAGCCGCGAGGTGAATACGTATCTGATGTGTCCGTCCCGTTTTCGGATAGACTTCCAGCAAATCCGCTTCGGCAAAGCGTCGTTTCAACCGATACTCCGTCAAAGCTTCTTTCATCTCGCCTTCGAACGACTGCGGTTCTTTGACCGCCTGCCGCTGCAGCGTTCCCGCCCGCTGTGTGAGCGGGTAGTCGATATATCCCTCCTCCTCCGACACATGCCCGGTAACCAGTGCGAGGTACGTCTTCTCGACCTCTCGTTCACGAAACGAATCGCGCAAGCTTTCGCAGGATTCATCAGTTTTGGCAAGCACGACGACACCGCTCGTATTCCGGTCCAGCCGGTGAACGATACCGGGACGAAACGGGTCACCTCCGACCATCGCCATTTCGGGTCTGGTCGCCATGATCCAGTTCGCTACGGTATCCGTGCGATCCCTTCCGCCCGGATGCATCTGCACGCCGAACGGCTTTGAAATTACCAACAGGTCATCGTCTTCGAATATGATCGGAAATGAAAGTTCGTGGTTCGCAAACAAATCGTCCTTCAACGTCGGAACGATCCTGGACACGATCACGTCCCCATATCGCAGACGCCTGGTCGGACTCGTTTCGGTCTTTCCGTTCAACTCGACCAGCCCGGCCTCGATTCCCGCGCGGGTATCGCTCCGTGAAAGCCCGTCCATCCTCGTATATGCCGCCAAAAAGGCGTCCAGCCGCTTTCCTGAAGAAATCTGCTGAACCGTCTTCTCAATCAGATGTCCGTCACGCGTCTCCATAAGCGGTCTTTGATGATTCGTTCAATGATAGGTCATTTCGGACGGAACGGCAAGGGTCCTTTGACATTGACCACATGTAGTCTAGTATGAAGACAGGTCTCGTACGGGCGATTCCGACTAAGCATATACATGTTCGAATATGAATTGTTGCGAAGAAAATTCGGCCTGCGGATGCGGGGAGGACTTCGGAAACGAGTGGGAACGCGACGCGTTCGTGCCGTTCATCGGAGAGGAAGTCCCTGACTTCGAAGGACAGGTATTCCACGAGGAATCGTTCAAAGATGTGAGACTTTCCGATTACCGGGGAAAGTGGCTCGTCTTATTCTTTTATCCGGCCGACTTCACGTTCATCTGCCCGACTGAACTCGAAGATATGGCTGAGAACTATGCTGTCTTTCAGGAACTCGGCGCGGAGGTCCTTTCGGTCAGCACCGATACGGTCTTTGTGCACAAGGCCTGGCACGACCACTCGGAAGCGGTGAAAAAGGTCACCTATCCCATGTTTGCGGATCCGACCGGGGAGCTTTGCCGGATGTTCGGTACCTACATCGAGGAGGACGGCCTCTCGCTCCGAGGAACGTTCATCATCGATCCCGACGGCATATTGCAGGCAATCGAAGTCAATTCGAATGACATCGGACGGAATTCGGACGAGCTGCTCCGGAAACTTCGCGCGGCCCAATTCGTGCGCGAAAATGGCGGGGAGGTCTGTCCGGCGAAGTGGATGAAGAAAGGGGACAAGACGCTCACTCCCGGCATCGACCTGGTCGGCAAGATCTGATCTGCGCCTCACACGACTCCGCAGCCTCTTTCATATCATTCATGACGATCATATGTACGAGATTCAAGACTTCTCGACACTGCTCGGAACACCGGGTTTTTCCGACGGGCTGTTAAACGACCACTTCGCGCTCTACGGAGGGTACGTGAAAAACGTGAACCTGCTGCTCGGGAAACTCGCTGAAACCGGTGCAGATACCCCGGAAGGGGCCGAGCTGCGCCGACGGTTCGGATGGGAGTGGAACGGGATGCGTCTGCACGAACTGTATTTCGGGAATCTGCAAACCGGCGCCGAAACGCTTCACGACGGTCCGCTCAAGGAACGTCTGATCGCGGAATACGGGAGCATCGAGCTCTGGGAAAGGGATTTTCGTAGCGTCGGAACCATGCGCGGCATCGGATGGGTCATCCTCTCCGAGGATCCCGTGAACGGCGCGCTGCTCAATACGTGGGTGAACGAGCATGACGGAGGACACCTCGCCGGAGGAAAGCCGCTGCTCGTGATGGACGCATTCGAACACGCCTATATCCGCGATTACGGCATCAAGCGGGCCGACTACATAGATGTCTTCATGAAAGCCATCGATTGGAAAGCGGTCGAAGAACGCCTCTGACGATACTGTATTTGGAAAACGGAATCCCGGGCCACTCCCGGGATTTTTCGTTCGGCCGATATGATGATATACTGGAGCAAAGAAAAATCTATGAAACGTAAATCATTCGTCGTTATTTTGGGTGTGTTGACGACCGCATCCGCACTCTGTTTATCGACATCGGCACACGCCCAGTCCTATATACCCCTTGAGCCGATTCCCGGATTTGAAACCGCGGCCGACTTTCCTTCATATCTGTCAGCGATCTACCGGTTCGCACTGTGGGCGGTCGGCATCGCGGCGATGTTCATGCTCACCATCGGCGGAGGCATGTACCTGACGAGTGCTGGAAACACGTCGGCTACCGGAAATGCGAAAGGAGTCATCGCCGATGCCATCATCGGTCTCGTCCTTGCCCTTACCGCCTGGTTTTTACTGAATTTCATCAATCCTCAAATCATAAACGGCGATCTGAGCACATTCAGCACGATGTCGATAACGTCCGGTGCCACAACCGTAGCCGACACGGTCGGTGCCGAGGTCACGGGAGCTTCGACCAATCCGACCGGCAGTACGGCGTGTGCCAACTGCACCGCCATACCCTCAAGTGTTCCCAATAAGGGTTGTTCGCCGCCGGCTTCGGGCTACGATGCGCAGCCTTGCCGGCTCGATAGCGCGCTGCTTGCGAAAATCCAGAACATCAACGCGACCGGCTGGCGGATTACGGAGTCCTATCCGCCAACCGTCACCCATCTCTCCTCCTGCCATCGGAACGGTACATGTGCGGATCTCAATAATTCGGGCGGTTCGACCGATCCGACTACCATCAAAGCCTATTATGACGCCTTCCAGGCAGCCGGACTGAACGTCCTGTATGAAAGCAAGAACTGTGCACCGTATATCGCCGCCGGAGTGACCAACTGCAAGTCATATTCAACGATGACCTACACGTCATCGTTCCACGTATCCTGAACCCGGATCCAGCAGCGGAATCGTATCACTCTCAAGTATGAGAAAGACCTTCATCATTTCCGCATCCCTCTTCTGCCTGACGCTCCTCATTCTGGGAGTGTATGGCATCGCGTTCAGAAACGATAAGAACAATCCCGTCGTCGATGCGAAAAAACAGGCGGATGCGAAACGGGCCGCGGAAGACAGAATTGCCAGTAACGCCGGTTCTTCCGCCGTCTCACGGGTAACCGATGCGGCATCCTACGGGTCGGCCATACTCGACGATTCTCATGTGGCCTATTTCAACCAGCGCTCCCTCAAACGGGCGACACTGGGAGGCGGCGGGGAAGAAACGCTCATCACCGGTCTTCCGGGAAAGATAATGGATGCGGTATGGGCTCCGGATCGGGATCGCGTCCTCGTGCTCTTCGACTCCGGGTCAGCTCAGCAGTGGTATCTCCTGACTTTGTCCGATAAGACGACGAAGCCGCTTAAGCCGGGAATCTCGTCACCTGTCTGGTCCAATCTTTCGGAATCGATCTACTACATCTACACTGATGCGAGAAACGGAAAGTCCGAACTCGACACCGCGAGACCGGATGGGACCGAATGGAAAAAGGTCGCGGTTCTGCCGATTCTCAATCCTTCGGTTTCAACGGTCCCATCCTCAGCACTCCTTTCCTTCTGGAACAAGGCTTCCGCGTTCGATCCGACCACGCTGTACACGGTACCCATGTCAGGAGAGATCCCGAAGGTCATATTTTCCGGAAAGTACGGCGCTGACTACCTATGGTCTCCCGACGGGACGAAGCTTCTCGTGAGCAATACGCTTTCCAAGGGCGGGACCGACATCAGACTCGGCATCGCGAACGCGGACGGAGGTGAATTTCACAGCGTCCAGGCTCCTACGCTCGTATCAAAAACAGTCTGGTCGAAAGACTCGAAAACGGTCTTCTACGCGCTACCGCTTTCGATACCTGACAATGCCGTACTCCCGAACGATTACTATTCCCGTCCGATACATACGCAGGATACGTTCTGGAAAATGGATGCCGCATCGGGCAAGAGCGAGCGGATTGTCGATCCGGCTGAGATCGGTGGCAATTATGACAGCACGGATCTGTTTCTCGATCGGGGCGAAGAATACCTTTATTTCACCGATCGCACCAGTGGACAACTGTTCCGCATTCGTCTTCAAAAATAGGACCGCCGAGCCCGTATGATCGGGTCAGGTCATGCGACCGCCTTTGCCCCGTCACGAACGGGGTATTTTGGTCTCTGAAACGCGAGTATCGATCCCGCGACCGCAAAGAAACCGGTTGAGAGATCATTTCTGAAAAACGGCGTATCCACGAGCCCGTGGATCATAAACAGCAGAAGAAACGCCAACGAAGTGATCGAAAGGAGTCGGTCCGACGATTCTACGGCACACGAATACGCGCTCCGGGAACCGCGGAAGAGGCCGGCGGCAAGGAGAGCGAACCCGGCCAATCCCATCGCTCCCGTCATAAGCCACAGCGCGAGCACGATATTATGCGGATGCGGGACGGCCCATTCGAGATATGGCGGAAACTCCGACTGTAACGCCAGGTATTCACGTTCGAAGTTTCGAAGTCCGATGCCGAAGATCGGATGAGATGCGAGCATACGCGCCGAAGCGCTCCATATCATGACACGTGAAGCGATCGACGTTCGGACTACGCCTGCGCCCATTTTTGCGATATCGGCTTGCGGAATAGAGTATGAAGCCACCATTGCGAGAACGCACAGCGCCGCAAGTCCGAGTCGCACCCGTACGACCCGAGAGAAAAACCACATCGAGAAGAAAACGGACAGCGCAGCCGCGGTCGCGACCATGGCACCGAGGGACGCGGTACGGGTCAACGCTATCACGACCGGTATCGCACCTACCATTGAAAATATGGCGACTCGGAAAAATCTCCTTCCTGCCGATTCCACCGACAGAAAAGCGGCCAGAAGGATTCCCGGTTCAAGAAAGAAAGCGAGATGATTCGGAGACGGGAAAAATGAAGCGAGACGGCCATCATACGTTTCCTTCACGAACGGAAACGGCAGGAGTGAGACTGTCGCGGTCAAAACGATCCCGATATACCAGAAACCGATCATTCTCCTCCTGTCATTCCCGTCAGCCATCGTCTGAAACACCAAATAACCGAATGCCATCGGAAAGACAATCCAACTCTTGAGCGCGCCGAGTTCCATAACGGAGAAACCGGATGATGCGGAGGAAATGACCGCCCCAAGGAGAAGAAACGCGTTGCCGGCAACAACCAGCCGTGGTACGCGACGGATGGATATGTCTCCGGTGCGGACCGCGATACAGAAAGCGACGGATAGGCACGAGATCAGCGCTTCAGGAACATAGATCGGAACACCAAAAAGCATGATTCGGATCTGTGCAAACGGCAGGAGAAGCATCGTCAGAAAGACAAGGTATTTCGAAGTTGCGTTCATATCGTCAAGATTCTGCGGATATCGTCGATCGCATCGACGGAAATGCGAGGAAGAGCAGCACGACGGGAAGAACATGAACGGAATAGAGCGGCATCTCGAACAGCGCATGTCCGAAAAAAATCGCCACCGATACCGCTCCCGCGAACAGAAGTCCGTTTTGCTGCCGGATAAGCGACCGGAAAACGAAATACAGTGCCGCAAAAAAGCAGAAAGCTCCGAGTATGCCGGACTCGGTCGCGATATCCAGAAAGAGATCGTGGGCGTAGATCGGTTCCCGATATTCCGCCGTCGGTTTCACGGCAAGCGGATAGTTCCCAAGCCCGTACCCGTACGGCTGTCGACCGATGTTCCGGATCGCCTGGACATACATATCCATCCTTCCCATATTCGAGCCCTCTCCGACGAGAAACATGGAGGCACTCCGTTCACGCAACGGTGCGACCGAAAAAAGGACGATCGGAACAACGATCATTGCGCCGACTACGGCCAATCGTCTCCATCGAGAGGCGTCTCCAGCGAACACATACCGCCACACGAATACGGCGGCGCCGAAACCGAGTCCGGCATATCCTCCACGCGAAAACGTCAGCAGGTCCGCGATGGCGATCACCGAAGCGAAGAATGCAAACAAATACTTTCCCCACGTCGTTTTCGCGTTCATGCATGACCAGACAGCCGGCGGGAATGAAAGGCCGAAAAAAAAGGCTGCCATATGCGGATCGGGAAAGAACGCGCTTGCACGAAGCAATGTCCTTCCGCCGATATTCACGAGCAAACTGGGATACTGCGCGACAGACGCGGCGAATGACGGACCGAGAAATATTGGGAGTACGGAGCTGACCCATACTCGAAACACGGTCGCGACACCGAAAACGTACTGCGATAAGAATTCGACTATCGCTATCAAGGCGGCGAGACCGGCACCGGCGGCGAGAGCGCGGCACAGTCTGGCGGCGGCATCAGGCTTCTCATGGAAAAGCGTCACGTACAGCGGAAAAAGAGGAAAGAAGGAAAACAGGAAAAGGAAACGACGGACTGCCCACGAAACGTCCTGCGCCCAAAAAACGGAGAGGAAGGAAAGAAACAGGAACAAGCCGAGAAACAGCACTTCCACCGACAACGGGACTATGAGCTTCCTTCTCGCTAACATAAGTGCCAGCAATGAGAGAAACAGAAATATCGATACTATCCGCGACACAGGCAAATCGACACCTGAAACGGGTGAAAGCGCCACCTGAAACGGGAGAAGGAAGAGAAACAATTCAGTCGCTCGAAGGATGAATTTCATGACTTTATTGAGAGCGAGCGGAGATATCTGATGAGGATTCCTTCCCATTTCGGACGATGCTTCGCGAAAAATCGATCTTGCGAAGCGAAATACTGTGCCTTCCTTGATGCGTCGGAAATCCGACTCGAGCCGCCGGAATGGACAAAGGAAAGGGATGGGAGAAGGACACAATGATACCCGATTTCGCGAGAACGGAGACAAAGATCCATATCCTCAAAATAGAGGAAAAATCCCGTATCGAAGCCTTTAAGCGACTCGAAGAGGTCACGACGAATGAACAACGCTCCTCCGCTGACCCATCCTGTAGCGATCGGCTGACAGGGCGGCCGATATTTCCAGCCGAAAAAAGTCCGGATCTTGTTCTGTATCAATCGACGAAAAGTCAACGTTTCGCCGGCACTCCAGGGTTCAGGCTCGTCGTCCTTTCCTGAAACGAGTCCCGCACCGATGATTCCGACCTCACGATGTCCACAAAACATCCGAAGCACCGACTCCAGTGATCCCGAGTGAAACTCGGTATCAGGATTAAGAAAGCAGAGTATGTCACCATGCGCCGCCGCCGCCGCCACATTGGCAGCAGCACCGAATCCGCGATTTTCCGACAGCTCTATGGCATGGAAGCCGAGACGTTTCGACAATGTTTCCACCGATTCGGACTCATTCGGATCATTATTCGCGACAATCACTTCGATTTCGTTTCCCGTTCTCTCCTCATGACAAAAGGAACGGAGCGCGTTTTCCAAAAAAGCCACGCTCCGATGATTTACGACGACCACTGTAAGGTCAGGATGCGCGGAAATCCGCATAAGCCGAGGAAACGGGGGCTGCCTCCTTCATTCCCCGAAGCGAATCAAGAACGTTTTTCAGCCGACGAAGCCTCACATATACCCATATCCAGGGACGGAGGAGGGGCGGGGTATGAGCGGCGAAGAATCTGAGACCGGAACGGACAAGCCAGTACGGCTTTTCCTTGCTTCCGACGCTCTGCTCTCCATGGATGACGACCGCTCCAGGAACGACGCGTAGTCCGAAACCGTTTTTTTTCGCCCTGAGGGAATAGTCCGCATCCTCATAGTAAAGGAAATACTCCTCATCAAGCAAGCCTGTCACCTCAAGTATCTGCCGAGGGATGAAGAGCGCACAGCCCGTGAGATACCCCGTCTGATAAGACGTTATTCCGGCCCGTACTTCCGGAGCGGCCACATGCGCTGTCCTCATGCGGATATAGTCGACTTTTCCCCCGGAAAACCATTCCGACCCGTCAGAATTAAGGATGCGGGGACTGAAAAGGGCTCGTGGTCCGTATGTCAGAGCCACGGAAACGAGCGTCGAGAGGGTATCTTTCCGACATTCCGCATCGTTATTGAGTATCCAGACATATTCAGCCCCGCGGGAGAGCGCAAAACGGATTCCGATGTTCATACCCGCCGCAAAACCGAGATTGTCGGAATTCAGGATAAAATGTGCTCGAGAAAAGAGCGTTTTCGCCTCCTCAAGCGAGCCATCTCGAGACGCATTATCGACGACCACGACCTCGTAATTCCCGTACGCGAGAAAGAACACGGACCGGAGACAGGCGAGAAGCCGCTCCTTTCCGTTCCAATTCAGGATTACGATGAAGACTTTCGGTGCATCACTCATACGTTCTCCAATAATACCATCTATGGAAGGGGATTTCCAGGATAATCGCGCATCGATTCTTTCACGTGAAACGCGACCGATCAAACGACCTCCTCGACATAAACGGCTTCTTTTTCAGACCGTTTCGAAAAAAGCCCGGCGATTTCCGCGCTGGATACGGCCCTCAGTATCCATAAGGAAACCATATAAACGCATATGGACACGGCTCCCGACACAAGAAACGGCAATGAAGCCGTCACGACAAGAATTCCCCACATGGCGGCAGCCGACAATATGACAAGTCCTATCTTGTGAAAAGAGGGCCGGTAGCCGACAACATGGGCCGTGAGGAATCCGGTCAGAAGCGCGACCAGACACTCCGTCCCAAGCGATGTCCATGCGGCACCGAGATAATCGAATCGCGGGATAAGAAAAAGATTGGCAGTCACATTTACCGCGGCGACTGCCATCAGAACCTTCATCAAGTCTTTCTGGTGATTACCCACGATAAGAACCATGTTGAAAAAATTACCGAAAAAAATGAACAGTAAGGAAACAATGAGGAGTCTGAGGACGGGAACCGCGTCCAGGAATCCTGAACCGGATACGATCGCGATGATTTGGGAGGAAAAAAACACTCCGCCAAGGACAAGCGGGGCGGCAATGATCGAAAAGACCCGGAACGTCGTATCCGCGATCTCGGTAAAGCGTTTCCTGTCTACGGACAGCGCCTTGGAAAGAAGCGGGAGGATAAGCCCCGCGAGCAGGGCCGGAAAGAAAGTCAGATTCTCCATGACCTTATACGCCACGCTATAGGTCCCGACCGCGGAACTCCCCTTCATTATGGAAAGCAGTATGGTATCCATCTTGAAGTAGAAGAACGTGATCAGCGCGCTACCACCGAGCGGAAGAGAATCGGAAAGGAATTGTTTCCAGAATCGAAGGTCGACGATGAACCGAAATGAGGCGAATTTTCGGCTCAAAAGATACGCCATGAGCGCGTTGAAGGAAAGGGAGACGAACAACGTGGACGCGATACCGAGAAACCCCAAATCGAACGAGACGACCGTATATACGGCGACAACCTGAACGATTTTCCCCATGAACTCGATCATAGCGATCCGGTCCATGGCGATATTTTTCTGGAAAATCCCGTTGAGGAATATGGAAAACGTAGAGAAGACGGTCGTAGCGGCAGCAATGAAGATGCCGATCTTAACCGGAGCGGAATAGGAGAAGAACGGCATCAATAAAGGAACGGCCAGAAGAATCGCCGATGAGGAAGCGATACGAAGCGATGCGACCTTTCCAAGAATCCCACTCTCGTCCGCGCCATCTTTGGATATCTCCCTTGCGGTGATCGAACCGATACCGAAATCGGCGATCGCCGAGAAGAAAGAGAAGAAAGCGAGAACGGTCGAGTAATCGCCAAAACCATCCTTCCCGAGATATCCCGTAATGAGACGAATGGAAACCAAGGACAACACGACGGTCGTCACGACCTTCATGAGAGAGTTGAAGACGATATTGTACGCTATTTTTCGCGTCGACATACGCGTCCGTAAAAATATCCGGCGGTAAGGCCATTGTACGGTCACGCGATAGAAAAGGCAAACAAAATCCCGCACTCTGAGGAGGTGCGGGATACGCGAAAATCTGACGTATGATCACCCTTCAAGAGAACACGGCTTTCGGCTTGACGACGACTTTCCGATCCTCTCCCTTCCCGATACTTCCCGTTTCAACGCGTGCATTTTCAGAGAGGGCCGCATGGACGATCTTGCGTTCATAAGGAAGCATGGGACGCATAGATACCGGCCTGCCCGTGGCGACGGCATCCCGCGCAGCCTCTTCCGCATCCCGACGCAGAAGTGAACGTTTTTCCCGCCAGTACCGATTCACATCGACCGAAAAATCCGGTGACGCGCCCGTTTTCCGCCGTATGATCGTCTGAATGAGGTGTTGAAAGGAAAAAAGTCCGACGCCATGCTGTCCTATGAGGATCTTGGAGTCCTTCCGATCAACGGTGATGGAGAAAAGGGATGATTCCTTTCCTCCATCGGAAACCGCCGATACGTCCACTTTCGCGCCCTCAACACCCATCGACCGTAGGACATCCTCTATGATCCCAGCTGTCATATTGTTCTTATCGCTGTCCATACGGTTAGGATTATTCGTTATCTGTCTGCTTGCGATTCAGGATATACCACTGTTGCGCGATGGAAAAAACGGTTGAAACGAGCCAATAGAGCGACAAGGCGGACGGAAACCGTATACCGATAAACAAAGTGAGGATCGGCCCCATATACAGCATCTGCTTGTTCATGATAGAAGCGAAATCCGGTTCCTTGCCCTCATCGGATTTCTTTTCCTGCGGTTGGGACGGGGTAAGCATCTTCATCTGATAGAACTGTCCTGCGGCAGCCAGAACGGCGAATGCGATACTCGGCGACGCGAGATCGGCGATGCCGAAGAATCCGCTGGAAAGGGTCTCCGGATTCGAGATGAACGGGTAGAGCATTCCGGCATCGATATTGAATCCGGTTTCGGAAATATGAATGATGACCCGGTAAATAGTGATCAGGAAAACGATCTGAATGACAAGCGGCAGACACCCCATGAACGGATTTACCTTGTTTGTCTTATACAGTTCCATCATTTCCTTGGACTGTCGCTCCTTGTCGTCCTTATATTTCTCCTGTATTTCCTTCATTTTCGGCTGCAATTCCTGCAATTTGCGCTGTGATTCTATCTGTTGCTTCGAGAGCGAAAGGAATAACAACTTAATGACGACCGTCGCTGCGATTATCGCCAAACCGAAATTCGCGACCGGAAACAGATTCGCGAAAAAGACGATGAGGTTATACACCGGCTGATACACGACTGTGGTGAATATGGCGTTCATATCGTTGTTTATTATCCCTTCCGTCCCACGGAAGTACTGATTACGCGTACCAAACCTTCCATATCGGCTTGGACGGACGCAAAATCCGCGATTTTCTGATTATTCCTAAAGAATACCACTATGAAGGCGTTCTCCGGAAATACACCAACAACAGGCGCTACCGCCTCGGAAAGCAAACGTTTCGCCCTATTCCGATCTACAGCGAGACGAAAGCGCTTTTTAGGTGTAATAATGCCTATTTTAAGCCCTTTCTCCGTTGTGAAAAGGACTTTGCATCCGACGCTCCCGAATTCAAAAGGCTTTCCGAAACGAAAAGCCTTTTGAAATGACAGAGCATCTTTCAATCGAAGGGTCCGATGCAACATACGGACCGATCAGACGGAAATCTTCTTGCGCCCCTTCTGTCTGCGATTCCGAAGCACACCCTGTCCCCCAGGCGTACTCATACGCTCCAAGAACCCGTGCCGTCTGGTACGACGGCGCTTTTTTGGCTGATATGTCCGCTTCATAACGATTCTTCACTGATACGTTTGTCCCGCGTTCGCGTTATTGATAAGGATATGACAGAACCAGAAAAATGTCAATTCCGTCCAATGGAAAGCGTTGTATGCGGATACAGCTTCTGACGAGGGTCTACGGCAGTCGCTCCACTCACGAAAAATTTTCAGATCATCTTTCACGAATTTCCAGCATTCTTCCCTCGACATATTCAACTACTAAAAAATCGCCTTACATAAGGCAATATATATATTTATACACCGGTTATTCACCGTTTAATGTGACCGAATATCCTCATCATGATACAATCAGATTCACGACATATGGACCATCAGGAACTCTGGAAATCAGTATTAGGTCAGATTGAGCTTTCGATATCGAAGGCGAATTTCGTAACTTGGTTTCAAAACACATCCATCCTTTCCGATTCCGACGGAGTCATCGTCATCAGTGTCCCGAACGGCTTCGCGAAGGAATGGCTTGAAAACAAATATAATCATACCATCATTCAATCCCTTCATTCATTCCGAGACGATATCCGATCGATTCGATGCGTCATCTCCGGTCCGCAACCGATAAAAAAATCGATCGACGCCGTCATTTCGACGCATACACACGCCAATCCAGCCACACATGATCCAAATATAACTCCGAATCAGGCCAGAAAAGGAACGGGAGATGCCTCTCAATCATTCATTCAGACGATTCCGAAACAGACGACCGCCCTGTATCATGAGTCGAATCTCAATCCGCGATATTCGTTTTCAGATTACGTCGTCGCCGAAAACAACGAACTCGCCCACGCCGCCTGCATCGCGGTATCGCGGAACCTCGGACAGATATATAACCCGTTGTTCATCTATGGCGGTGTCGGGCTCGGCAAAACACATCTCCTTCAGGCTCTTGGGAACGAGGTTAGGCACGAACACCCGGAAAAAACGATAAAATATATCACTTCCGAGCGGTTTACCAGCGAACTCGTCGATTCCATCAAAAACCAAAAAGTCGACAAATTCAAGGAATACTACCAGCAGATGGATCTTTTGATCATCGATGACGTCCAATTCCTTTCAGGACGCGAAAAGACGCAGAATGAATTCTTTCACATTTTCAACGCCCTCTATCAGATAAACAAGCAGATCGTGATCTCGAGCGACCGGCCGCCGAAGGCGATTCCGACACTGGAAGATCGGCTCCGGTCCCGCTTTGAAGGAGGGATGATAACCGATATCAGTCAGCCGAACGAGGAAACAAGACTCGCTATTCTTCGAAAAAAAGTCGCTGAGAAGGGTATCCTTATCGAGGATGAGGCGCTCCGTTTCATCGCAGAGCATATCACTCAGAATATCCGGGAGATCGAAGGCGCGCTCAACAGGGTTATCGCTTATTCTGAATTTTATAAAACCCCTCTCTCCATCTCACTTGTCGAGAAGGTTCTCTCCCAACTCATCATTCAGAATAAGAAAAAAATACACACGAACGACATCATCACCGCGATTGAGAAGTTGTATGCCGTACAAAAGGAGGATCTTATAAAAAAAGGTCGGAAGAAAGGCATTTCCCATGCGAGACAGGTCGCGATATTCCTAATGCGAAGCGAACTCAATATGCCATTTTCTTCCATAGGTGAGTATTTCGGAGGACGCGACCACACGACAGCCCTTCACGCGTTCGAGAAAATAACCGCTGATATTGAGAAGAATCTTCGATTAAAAAGCGAACTTTCCACCTTACGAAACGAATTATACCAACCAAACGGTGGATAAGTGTTGGATAAGTGGATGATCGGGATGTAAAACCATCGGATAAGTAGGAGACTTATCCACCCACCTGCGGTAGTCGGCTGATGATTTCAGGATAATGCGGTAGTCTTGTATAAGAACGATCATTGCTGGACAGAGTGATAACGGCTTCAATAAAACGTAATAAAGACTTATCCACATCTTCACCACGCTAATAG
>DATMYW010000050.1:0-7519 GCA_035560715.1 Candidatus Fimivivens sp.
ACGTAGAACATTATCAATACTTGAATAAAAAATGTTTCACGTGAAACACAAAAATTGACATTATGATGCTTGTGTGTCTTAATGCTTTCTACTAATCAGTCACGCATCTCAAACAAGAGGCGCGGTTTGACGGCCAGACCGATTCTCTGTATCATTTCAATGATTAAGGGCCTGTAGCTTAGTTGGTAGAGCGCCTCCATGGCATGGAGGAGGTCAGGAGTTCGAGTCTCCTCAGGTCCACGTCGATTTTCGCTTATATCGCAGTCATTTTCGATACGCCTCGATAGCTCAACGGATAGAGCAAATCCGTCCTAAGGATGAGATCTGGGTTCGATTCCTAGTCGGGGCACCTGTGTACGTCACCCGTCTTGACTTATCCGAAGCATGGATAGTCAAGGTTTGATGTTGGGTGATATTTGTACCCCTAGTCCCTCAGCACGTGAACCGCACGGTTGACAGATTCCGGATACTCCGTCAAGATTGGGTGATTACCTTCCGGAATTCTATGTCCAAACGGATACTCCAAATCAATGACCTCATTCGCGAGCTTCTCGGAGATCTTGTGCTTCGTGAGGTCGCTTTTAAGACCGGCACGCTCGTAACGATCACAAGGACTGACACGAGCGCGGACCTGCGACATTCGCGGGTCTTTGTGAGTATCTATCCCGAGCAGGAGACCGGGTACGCGCTGAAAACATTGGAACATGAACGGAAAAAGCTACAGGGCGCACTTCATAGAAAGCTTCACATGAAGCCACTCCCTCTCATATCGTTCCATTCCGATACGACTGAACGGAACGCCGACATCGTCGAAAGGATCATTATAGGACTGAAATAAGCTATTTCTCAGGCTTATACACCGGATATGCACGACTATTCAGCGGAGTACCGCAATCTCAACTATGTCATCCGGAACTCCGAAGCCATCCTCCTGTTCGCACATACGAGGCCTGATTCGGATACGGTCGGCGCGAACATCGCGTTGCAAGAATACATAGAGTCATTTGGAAAGCGCGCTGATATCTGTTGTTTCGATGATTTTCCGGAATTCGCGAAGGGACTTTTCCCCGGGCTATCATTTCTTGACCCATCCGGAACCGACATAGGCAAGTATGATGCCTATATCGCATGCGACAGTGTCAATCGGGGGTTTCATCTCCTGAAAGAGAGGATCCCATCGGACAAGATATCCGTCCTCATCGATCATCATCCGATCGACAAACCGGAAGGGGATATCGTAATCATCGATACCGGCTTTTCGTCCGCATCGGAAATCGTGTTTCACTTTTTGAAGTCCTCGAATGCTCGGATCAGTCATAGGATGGCGACCGCCTTGCTCCTCGGAATTCTCGGCGATACCGGAAATCTTCAGCACTCTTCCACGACCCCGGAAACGTTCGCGGCGGCGGCGGCGCTGATCGGAAGCGGGGCGCAGCTGGCGAAGATCACCACCAATGTGTTTTCGAACAACAAGATATCGACATTACGCCTCTGGGGACGGGCGCTTTCGCGCGCGAAGATCAATCCCACGAACGGGATGATCTATTCAGCGATCACCGAAGAGGACATCGCAGAGCTCGGGAATCCTTCGACAGAGGATCTCTATATCGCATCCGCATTGCTCAATAATGTTCCGGATGCCAAGTTCTCACTTCTGTTCTATCAGATCGGCCCGAACTCCGTACGCGGAAGCCTTCGGACAGAGCCGCATAAGGGCGTCGACGTTTCCTCGATCGCCCAATCGCTCGGAGGGGGAGGGCACAAGTTTGCCAGCGGATTCGAGATTCCGGGACGGATCATCCGGACCGATTCAAGCTGGGAAGTTCGGTAATTCCGGCTTTTCATCAGGATATGCACGATGCGATAGGATCAATCAAGTCTGCGCTCCTTTCCGACCTGAACGATCGGATGGCCTCTGAGTGCACCTGTACCCTGAAACTGACGGCCACGCGATCCGTTCCCGGCACGGGAAGCGCCTCTGCAGAGATTCTTTTCGTCGGCGAAGCCCCGGGGAAAAACGAGGACCGGCAAGGAGTACCTTTCGTCGGAGCGGCAGGTAAGTTTCTTGATGAGATGCTCGCTTCCATCGGGCTTGATAGAAAGGACATATATATCACCAATATCGTAAAATTCCGCCCACCGGACAATCGTGACCCGCTTCCGCAGGAAATCGAGGACTGCGCCGAGTGGCTTCATGAACAGATCGGGATCATAGACCCGCTGCTCATCGTCACGCTCGGCCGTCACGCGATGAACCACTTCTTTCCCGATAAGAAGATAACCGAAGCGCACGGAAACGCGTTCCGACGCGAATTTCCCGAGGGTCGCAGCCAGGTATTCTACACCCTATACCATCCCGCTGCGGCACTCTACAACGGCGGCATGAGGGATACGCTGAAACAGGACTTCCTCCGCATACCGAAGGTTCTTGAAAAGATACGGCGCGGTGCACAAGACGGGGATAAGTCGGATAACGCCTGATTCCGGCCATTTTCGTTGACGCACTTTGCCGATTCTGATACCTTGGGAGTACTTTCGTTCAGTGAATTTCAAGCGAATGGTCATCCCACACGGAGCGGCATGACACGAAAGACGGTCCGATGGCCGAGTGGTTAGGCACGGGTCTGCAAAACCCTTCACGGCGGTTCAATTCCGCCTCGGACCTCACAGAATATCCGTTATAGACGACCTGAAGCGCGATCGTGGAGATTATTGCAATACATTGCCGCGGTGGTGGAACTGGTAGACACAGGAGACTTAAAATCTCCCAGCCCAAAAGCTATGCGGGTTCGACTCCCGCCTGCGGCACCCTATAGATGGTCATCGCTTGTGTCGGTATGACATCTGGTAATCCGACACGAGTCGACTTAATGGAACGATTGATTGTGTAGAACATGCCGATACAATTCACGATCATTACACCTACGTATAACTCCGCAAAGGATATTGAAAAATGCCTGAGAAGCGTCGCCGATCAGGGATTTAAATCAAAGGAGCACTTGATCATCGATTCCGCATCTACCGACGGCACCCAGGGAATAGTTCAGACCTACATGGAACATTATCCGCACATACGGATGATTTCCGAGAAAGACTCCGGCATATACGATGCCATGAACAGGGGAGTGGCCCTGGCACAAGGCGAGTGGGTCATTTTTCTCGGCAGCGACGACGAGCTGTATGATTCTTCCGTACTCGAGGACATCAGCGAATTTCTTGCAGAGGACACGGATCTGCTGTATGGCGACGTATGGCTGAAGGGCGTTCTCAAGCGATACGGCGGCAGATTCTCACTCCTACGTTTGCGAATCATGAATATCTGTCAGCAAGCGATATTCTATCGACGATCGATATTCGATTCCGTCGGCGTGTTCGATACGAGATTCAAGATATCGGCCGATTGGGACTTCAATCTGCGTTGTTTCCAAAATCCGCGGATAAAAAGACACTACGTGAACCGGCTGATCGCCCGATACGCACTCACCGGGTACTCAGCCGGAAAAATCGATATAACGTTCCTGCTCCACCGTCTCTTTCGAAACAACAGTCGCGAGTTTACCCCCGTTTCGGAAACACCGATACGAGAATCGTCGGATCAGGCCTGACTCCATGCCGTACAGGACACAAAAACGCCCCGATCGCTCGGGACGTTTTCATCTCTATCCTATCAGTCGACGACCACTTCGGCGATCAGGTGACGACGCCCGAAAGCAAATGCCTCCTTCTTCGTCTCCATGAAGATATCGAAGTGATTCCCCTTGATCGCACCGCCGCGGTCCTCGCAGCGGAACGTTCCGAATCCCTCGATAGCGACCTTGGCACCGAACGGATAGTTCGGGGGACATGCGAGCGTCCGGTTCGCGGCGACCTTGATGCCGGAGGCCGTGACACCGTTCGACTTCCCACACTCGTCTGCCGACGCGGTATACGCCGACGCGTTAATCTCAAATTTCCCCTGAGGGAGGCCGCTCCAACGATCCATCTGTTTCTCTTTCCATCGCTCAAGGATGATGTCTTCCGGGCTCTTTTCAACCTCGCGCTCAGACTGAGACGCCAGTACGCGATCGAGCGAGAACATTCCCTTGAGTAAAACGGGTCGGGTCGGGGCGACGGATCGCAAAATCTCATTCTCTCCGTCCGTTCGACCAGTTTCTATCGACTCGGCATGCGCGGCGCTCGTCCAGAACAGGATAACGGGAAGGACGAACGCCAGACGTTTACCACTCATAACGTGAGAATAGTGCTTATCCAAGCCCTCAACTTGGGTTACGACCGAATCTTTCTCAGTCGCAACGGTACAATATAGCATACTTGTAAGATACTGTCAATACTTCTTTGACGAAAGTAATGCTACACCATCATAAGATGCTTCTTCAACGCAAACAGGAGTCGACCATGCCGAACGTTTACATATGCCGAAAACTGCGCGTCGTCACGGGCCGCGGTGAACGCGCCTTTAAAAAGGCAGGCCTTTACAAGCAGCGAGGCCACGCCCTAAGAAAATTTCGGCGCGCACGCCGCCTCGGACAAGGTCCGAAGCGGTAAGAGACGAAAAGCCCGGGCTATTGCACGGGCTTTTCTTATCGTTATTTGAGAACAAAAAGGGGACCCGAATGGATCCTCTTTTTTGGTTTCCTTGAGCTGGCAACGGGAGTCCTCCGCGCTCCGACCCGCCTTGACGGCGTGGCAGGCGCGGAGCCAGGGAAAGCAAAAACACCCCAAAAGAGGGGAGGTTTGCTTTCTTGAGCTGGCTAGTGCATGCAGTCAGAACCGGAAGCATTTAGACTTGATCTATTTTTCATCTGCTAAGCTGTTTTCCCATGTCAGCTCAAACAAGGCTTTCAAAATATTCGACAGGGCATCACTTTCGATATGTACGCCCATCCGATTCGGCTCCTTGAGAAGCGCCATAACAACTTTATTCTCGAATATATTGATCTCTCCGCCGAGCAGTTCGATGCCCTTGAGCTGCTCCTTCCGAATCCACCTATACTCCGTATACTTGAATGAGCCCTGATAATCGTTCAGCCACGCTTGCGCGACTGGCGTATCCAGAAGCAAAATCCGTTCGCGGATCTTCCTTTCGCCCCTCTCCCGATTATACTTTCGAGCCCACGAACGGAATTCTTGAGCATTCCACCCCTCGGCATCCATAATGGAGAGGATTTCGGTCTTCGATTCAAGCGTTTCCAGATATATACCCTTTACTCCCTCAATGCCTTCCTGGTACCGAATGGTCGGTTTGTCAGCAATCTTGTACAGGGAAACCAACTCGGGAAGCCTATCTTCTACTTTTTCAAGCGTTCTTTGCCATTGATTCTTCCGGTTCTTAATGTGCTGCACGAGCCGCTGAGGGTGCTCTGCACTATAAACGATCTTCGCTCCTTTGCCTGATACCTGATCCACGAGGCCGTACCATCCCAGTTTCTCTAGGACATGATACCCAAGCGTCCTCGTAATGCCTGCTTTCTTGGTGATCTCACTCACTGTGGCCGGTCCAAGCTCAAGAAGGGCCATGTACACTTTAGCTTCAGTTTCCTCCAAACCCAATTCCTTGATTGATATTTCATTCATTCTTACAGGATAACGGAATGTAGTATTGTGTCAATATCGTTTTACTATCCCACGTGTTTTTGATTCTTTTCCTTTATTTTCAACCTTTCTTTCTTCATCTCTGTCTATTCGTCTTTACTTTACGATATTTCCGCATACTATTGTCTGTTACGACGCATTTTTCGTAACCATCAACTTAACAACACTACATAAAGGGAGGGGCGCAATGGACACCACTATCTTAGTATCATCCATCCGGGAACAGCTTGAACTCGATCGCGACACCGGAGGCGCGTACATCATGAAACAGTTCTTGCGTGATCTCGAAACGTACCCGATGGACGCGGATTCGACGGAAGCCCTGTACATGCATCCGGATCGTTTCGCCGCCCGAATTATCGCCGCCTACGAAACATTACGGCACGCGTCGACCGGGGAAGCGCGGTCCGACTTCGAACGGTTGTACCATTTCATCAATCACAAGGAATCGTATCCGTTAGGAGATCCGCGCTATACGAACAGCTTTCAAATACGTAGCCCCGGCTCTCTCGTCATGGAGCACATGAAACAGCTTCAGGATATCTGTATCAGAAACAGCCACGATGCCGACGATCGTTGGCTTCGGGAATGCACTCCGCATGATTGGGAATCGTTTTTTGAAAGACTGAAATTACTGCTGGATATCCAGACCTATTCCATCTTCATGGCCTACATGACCTTCGTCGGAGCCGTTTGGCGAGACGGATTCTACGATTACGTCGCCACTCGGCTGCATACCGCGACCACGGTAGACGTACCCCTCGGGAAAACCATCGTAACCGTAGACAACGACCTGAGTTGCTATGTGACGTTTTCTCCGAACAAAACGGTGGATACGAAAACCCATCGCCGACGGATCGGTGTGACGTTCAGTAAGGGGATACTTGAAGATGAAGGCGGCTGCAGAGGGAGTCTTTACACCTGCTGCGTTGACCAACGAACCGCCTTATCACTGATCAGCGGAGCAGTCGAAGCCTGGCAAAAAGCAAAGAAGAAATTGCTCAGGTAATGGGCCAGCTCGCTGAATAGCCCGGAGAAATATTCCGGGCT
Organism: Candidatus Fimivivens sp.; assembly: GCA_035560715.1. Lineage (GTDB taxonomy): Bacteria > Patescibacteriota > Minisyncoccia > Moranbacterales > UBA1568 > JAAXTX01. Next base: position 6,643 of record DATMYW010000050.1, read on the forward strand.
CTTATATATTTTCAATCAATTTTTCGGGAAAGCACTCCTCGCTACAAGTGAGATATGCAATTTTGTCTTAACCGAAACCTTCTTATCGTCCCGCACCTGCTCTGAACCATCCCGTATCCGGCCTGTATTCAATTGATGTTCCTTTCCGAATAGTCGGATAAATATTTAGGCTTATTCAAGTCGCGCTGGAATATCCCGAAACGCATCTATTGAGTACACTTGCGTGTTTTCGATCTGAAGAACGACATCGCTGTAGTGATTCATGATTTCCCGAAACAATGACCGAAGCTCTTCGCGATTTGCTATCTCGATGTCGATGAGCGCCTGCCAATTACCGAACAGCTTCAGGAAGCTCACAATATTCCCATTGCCGGAGCAATACTCAAAGAATTCTTTGAAACGCTCCGACTCCACGTGAGCCAAACGCAATAGGACCCTGTGCCTGGGAAATCCGACTTTCTCCTGATTCAAAAGGATCGCATAACTCTGTATGACGCCGAGCCGCTCCAATTTCCGTATCGCGTAGGCGACAACCTCACGGGAAACGTTTGATTTTCGCGCGATCTCCGAATAGGAGCGCCTGCCGTTCTCGTTGAGACATGCAAGAACCTTCCGTTCGGTCTCACTTAGCGATATCTCTTCGACTTCTCCGCCGGTATAGGCCAGAGGCTTACTATCGCCAATGATTCGCTTCGTGCAGAGATAGCCGCGTGCAAACTGGCTGAAACCGACGGAAATCGCCGTCTCATATTGCGCGATGCTTTCCGAAAAACGGCTTTGGAACGCATCGAATATCTCCACGGCCCGAAAAATGCATTTTGTGGAAATGGTGAAGTGCAGGTCCCAATACCCATCCCCTCGCATGACGATATTTATC